>JAWETZ010000002.1:0-106587 GCA_032480835.1 Streptococcus mitis | reverse complement strand
CTAGGGTGCATTTTCTATTTAACTCGGGAAGTAGCTCAGCTTGGTAGAGTACTTGGTTTGGGACCAAGGTGTCGCAGGTTCGAATCCTGTCTTCCCGATTCATTACAGAGATACCTATGCGTATCTTTTTTCTTTTTAAAATTAAGAGAGAATCATTTTGCTTCTCTCTTTTTTGAATTTCAGTAATTCATTTTATAGTCATTTAGTTTTAAAAATGTGTTCCAAACATTCAAAAATATTTGGAATTTCTATTAGTAAATCCCTCACTTTCTTTTTCAAGATAGCCCAAGCTTGCTCAATAGGATTCAAATCTGGTGAATAAGGTGGATGAAAACTAGCATTATCCATTACAATAACGTGAGGTGTCTTCAAAGCAGGCAGGAGTTGCGTTTTGAACCACTCCACAAATAAATCACTCGTCATACTTTCCTTTTAAATCATAGGAGCTATAAACTCTCCGTCTACTTGTCCTGTAACAATTGAAGTCCGCTCAAAACGCCGTCCATTAATCTTTTCACAGACTTTCTCTCCTCTAGGAGCCCGTGCATGAGAACGATAGAGGTAGCGGTCGATTCCTGTTTCGTCAATATGTACGACTGTAAATCTTTTAGCCTATTCAAAATATCAAGAAACTCAGCGACTTTCTCTGGATCTTGTTCCTTAAAGCTAGTCGTCTTTTTTAAAGTGATATGAATCTGCTTTAAAGCTGGCCATACTGAAGGAACAGCACAATCAAAATGTGCCGCAATTTCCCGTAAAAAAGCGTCTGGATGAGCCTCTACAAAGTCTTTCAATTCCTCTAAAGGAATTTTCTGCTTTTTGACGACTCGTTTTTTCCGCTCTAAGTATCCTTGTTCACATAATTTCTTTTCCTACGTAAAGAGAGTTCTGATGCCAACATCAAAAACTTTAGCCGCCTCAACATGCCTGTGTCCCTCTTTGATGTAATCTAATGCTCCTTGTTTAAAATCTGTACTATATGCAGGGTTTTATTGTAACATGCTTATTAAAACTAAGAAACTATAAATGAGTATTAGTTTATGTTATAGTTTAAATTTGCTATCACTTTGAAGGAAATAACTATAGATTCTTTTCTACCTCATGTTTTATTGTATAGTGTATTTTGCTTGCTTTGAACAGAATCTTTTATGACATTTGTCATATCTCCTCATGACAGAAGCTTCTAGTGACACAACCTTCAAAGAATTATAATAGATGTATCAAATGGAGGAAGAAAAAATGAAACATAAAGTAATTGTCGCAATGAGTTTAGTAGTAGCAGGAGTTATGACCTATCTCATGTTTTCGGGATTGGATGAGGATTTCTACCATTTTCCTTGGGAGCTTTTTGCTGGCTTTGGAATGATGTCTTGGTTTATCAGAGAAGGTTTGAAATTGGTCAGAGATGTGAAAAAGGAGTTTGAAAAATGAAAAAAGCGATTCTATATCTTTTTATTGGACTATCACTAGTGGTATGGTTGGTAGAAATGTTTACAGGTTGGTTTGATCAAGCCTTCCTTTACCAATTCATCCGTGGTGCCTGGGGACTAGGATTTATGATTTTTATCGCCTTTCCTATGGGAAAGGAGTGGCTGAAAGGAGAATATCATGAACATGATTAAGGTAGAAAGCCTAAATAAAAACATCAAGGGAAAGGCTATTTTGAAGGATATTTCCTTTGAGGTAGCAGAGGGCGAATGCGTCGCCTTGATTGGTCCAAATGGCGCCGGTAAGACAACACTCTTAGACTGTTTGCTTGGAGATAAACTGGTCACCAGCGGTCAAGTATCCATCCAAGGCTTGCCAGTGACGAGCTCTAAGTTAGACTATACTAGATCCTATCTCCCTCAAGAAAATGTCATCGTTCAGAAATTAAAGGTTAAAGAGTTGATTGCTTTCTTTCAAAGCATTTATCCAAATCCCTTGAACAAGCAGGAAATCGATCAACTATTGCAGTTTGACAAGCAACAAAAAGAGCAATTGGCAGAAAAATTGTCAGGTGGGCAAAAGCGTCTCTTTTCATTTATCTTGACCTTGATTGGGCGACCAAAGCTTGTCTTTTTAGATGAGCCAACTGCGGCCATGGATACTTCAACCCGTCAACGTTTTTGGGAAATTGTCCAAGACTTAAAAGCGCAGGGAGTTACCATTCTCTATTCGTCTCATTATATTGAGGAAGTAGAGCATACAGCGGACCGGATTTTAGTCTTAAATAAGGGAGAGTTGATTCGTGATACGACGCCTCTAGCTATGCGTAGCGAAGAAATAGAAAAGCACTTTATCCTTCCTGTAGCATACAAGGAAGTCGTAGAGCAGTCAAACTTGGTTGAAAACTGGGTCCTAAAACAAGATGCCCTGCAAGTAGTCACTCGAGAAGCAGATGCTTTCTGGGAACTATTATCCCAAGCAGGATGTAGGATACAAGAAATCGAAGTTAATAACCGTAGCTTGCTGGATACAATCTTTGAAGAAACACAAAAGGGAGATGACTAAGATGAAACGATTGATCGCACTAAACAAGATAGAATTTCTATTGACCAAACGACAATTAGTAACTTATCTATTGTCAGTAGGGATGCCGACGGCCTTCTATTTATTCTTTTCAGGCATGTATCAGGACACACCAGGTGGGCCAGCTAATTTTATGCGTGATTACCTCATCTCCATGACGGCTTTTTCCATGATGTCGACTGCTATGTTTTCATTTCCAGCTGTCTTACATACTGACAAGATTAACAACTGGCAGAAAACATTACGTCATAGCCCTGTAAATATGGTAGAATATTATCTATCAAAGATAACAAGTATGATGGTTGATTATTTGGTTTCAATCCTAGTTGTATTCTCAGTCGGGCACTTGGTCAGAGGTGTGGATATGCCTTTAGGAAGCTGGATTGGGGCTGCGCTCTTGCTGATAGTAGGAAGTGTAGCTTTTGTAGCGCTTGGCTTGACCCTGACACTCTTGCCTTCTAGTCAGCTGATGTCTGTCGTGGGCAATCTTCTCTATCTAGGCTTGGCTGTTTTAGGCGGACTCTGGATGCCCATCTCTTTATTTCCAGACTGGATGCAAGCAATCGGGAAGTGTCTACCAACTTATCAGTTGATGGAGTTGCTTAAGACCTTCTTAAACGAGGGTAGCATCAATCTATCAGCCACAGTTTATCTACTTGTTTTTTCAGCAGTTTTGTTTGGTTTGACCATTTATCTTCAAGGTCATAAGGAGAATGCTTAATGCTTGAAAGACTGAAAAGCATACATTATATGTTTTGGGCCAGTTTAATTTTTATGATTTTCCCCATCCTACCTGTAGTGACTGGATGGCTTTCTGCCTGGCATTTATTGGTTGATATTCTATTTGTAGTGGCTTACTTAGGTGTTTTAACGACCAAGAGCCAGCGCTTATCCTGGCTCTGTTGGATTATTATGCTGACTTATGTAGTTGGGAATACTACCTTTGTTGCTGTTAATTATATCTGGTTTTTCTTTTTCCTATCCAATCTCTTAAGTTATCATTTCAGCGTAGGTGGTTTAAAGTCTTTACATGTCTGGACTTTTCTTCTTGCTCAAGTCCTTGTTGTGGGCCAACTTTTGATTTTTCAGGAAGTTGAGTTTCTATTCTATCTACTTGTAATTCTTGCTTTTGTCGATTTGATGACATTGGGCTTGGTTCGGATTCGCATTGTCGAGGATTTGAAAGAAGCTCAGACCAAGCAAAATGCCCAGATAAATCTATTGCTTGCTGAAAATGAACGTAGTCGTATCGGTCAGGATCTCCATGACAGTCTAGGTCACACCTTTGCTATGCTGAGTGTCAAGACAGATTTAGCATTACAGTTATTACAGATGCAGTCTTATCCACAGGTGGAAAAGGAATTAAGAGAAATACAGCAAATTAGCAAAGAATCAATGCGTGAAGTGCGAACCATTGTGGAAAATCTTAAGTCTAGAACTTTGACATCCGAACTAGAGACTGTGAAAAAGATGTTAGAAATTGCTGGAATTGAGGTGGAAATAGCTAATCAACTAGATACAGCTAGCCTTACTCAGGAATTGGAGTCAACGGCTTCCATGATTTTGCTTGAGTTGGTGACCAATATCATCAAACATGCTAAAGCGTCTAAAGTCTACTTAAAATTAGAACGGACAGAGAAAGAACTCATTCTAACAGTGAGAGATGATGGCTGTGGCTTTGCTTCTATAAAGGGGGATGACCTCCATACAGTCCGAGATCGTGTCCTTCCATTTTCAGGAGAAGTAAGAGTAATCAGTCAGAAACAGCCAACGGAAGTGCAAGTTCGACTACCTTATAAGGAGAGAAAGTAGATGAAAGTATTAGTCGCAGAAGATCAAAGTATGTTGCGAGATGCCATGTGTCAGTTGCTTGCCTTTCAAGCAGATGTAGAGTCTGTCTTACAAGCCAAGAATGGACAAGAAGCAACCCAACTCTTAGAAAAAGAGTCCGTAGATATTGCCATTCTTGATGTAGAGATGCCTGTTAAGACAGGTCTTGAAGTGCTGGAGTGGATACGATCAGAAAAGCTAGAAACAAAGGTGGTTGTGGTAACGACCTTCAAGCGCCCTGGTTATTTTGAACGTGCGGTCAAGGCTGGAGTGGATGCTTATGTCTTGAAAGAAAGAAGTATTGCGGACCTTATGCAAACTTTGCATACTGTCCTCGAAGGACGCAAGGAGTATTCGCCTGAATTAATGGAAGTGGTGATGACACATCCCAATCCATTAACAGAGCAAGAAATCTCCGTTTTAAAGGGAATTGCTCAAGGCTTGTCTAACCAAGAAATTGCAGATCAACTTTATTTATCAAACGGAACCGTCCGAAACTATGTTACCAATATTCTTTCTAAACTAGATGCTGGTAATCGAACAGAGGCAGCTAATATAGCAAAAGAATCTGGTTGGTTGTGATACTATCATATCTCGAAAACCATTATGTGTTAAAATTGATGGGATTGAATGGAACAATCCCAAGCTTTAGGAGGAATTTATTCCTCCTTTTCTTTTTTTGGGAGCAGCACAAAAGAGCTAAAATTAAGAATAAAAAAGAAAAATATCTTGACAACCAATGGAAAATTTTGTTACAATAATAGACGGTACTTTTTACTTTTGGTCTCTCAAGAGTGTACAGGGACGTGCTGACAAATGTTGCAAAAGTACACACAGATGATAGCTGTCACCAAGTGTATCATCACCAAAAATAAAAAAACACAGGAGAATGTAGATGCCTACAATTAACCAATTGGTTCGCAAACCGCGTAAATCAAAAGTAGAAAAATCTAAATCACCAGCTTTGAACGTTGGTTACAACAGTCATAAAAAAGTTCAAACAAACGTTTCTTCACCACAAAAACGTGGTGTTGCAACTCGTGTTGGAACAATGACACCTAAAAAACCTAACTCAGCCCTTCGTAAATTCGCTCGTGTACGTTTGAGCAACCTTATCGAAGTTACTGCCTACATCCCAGGTATCGGACACAACTTGCAAGAGCACAGCGTGGTTCTTCTTCGTGGTGGACGTGTAAAAGACCTTCCAGGGGTACGTTACCATATCGTCCGTGGTGCACTTGATACTGCAGGTGTTAACGATCGTAAACAAGGCCGTTCTAAATACGGTACTAAACGTCCAAAAGCATAAGGAAAGGGGATAAAGAGAAATGAGTCGTAAAAATAGAGCTCCAAAACGTGACGTATTGCCAGATCCGCTTTACAATTCACAATTAGTTACTCGTCTTATCAACCGCGTTATGCTTGATGGTAAACGTGGTACAGCTGCTTCAATCGTTTACGGTGCTTTTGAGCAAATCAAAGAAGCTACTGGCAACGATGCACTTGAAGTATTTGAAACAGCTATGGAAAACATCATGCCTGTACTTGAAGTACGTGCACGTCGTGTTGGTGGTTCTAACTACCAAGTCCCAGTTGAAGTTCGTCCAGAACGTCGTACAACACTTGGACTTCGTTGGTTGGTAACAATCGCTCGTCTTCGTGGTGAACACACAATGCAAGACCGTCTTGCAAAAGAAATCTTGGATGCTGCTAACAACACTGGTGCAGCAGTTAAGAAACGTGAAGACACTCACCGTATGGCTGAAGCTAACCGTGCATTCGCACACTTCCGTTGGTAAAATCATGATGCTTGGAACGGTAAGGATGCAAGGTGAAAATAGGAAACTGACGCAGTATTCGACGAATACAAGGAAGTTTATCTTTTTCACACAGCATCCCGTTCCGGCTCAAATCGGCTAATTAACTTTAGCCCGAGTTCAACTCAACTTACCATCTCGTAAGTTGAAACCAACAATAGCATGAAAACATTGAGAACGGGTAGGTCCTGCCTATCCGTTTTTATTAAAATCGTGTTATAATAGAATAGAAATCAAAATAAATAGGAGAAACAAACCTCATGGCACGCGAATTTTCACTTGAAAAAACTCGTAATATCGGTATCATGGCTCACGTCGATGCTGGTAAAACAACAACTACTGAGCGTATTCTTTACTACACTGGTAAAATCCACAAAATCGGTGAAACTCACGAAGGTGCGTCACAAATGGACTGGATGGAGCAAGAGCAAGAACGTGGTATCACTATCACATCTGCTGCGACAACAGCTCAATGGAACAACCACCGCGTAAACATCATCGACACACCAGGACACGTGGACTTCACAATCGAAGTACAACGTTCTCTTCGTGTATTGGATGGTGCGGTTACCGTTCTTGACTCACAATCAGGTGTTGAACCTCAAACTGAAACAGTTTGGCGTCAAGCAACTGAGTACGGAGTTCCACGTATCGTATTTGCCAACAAAATGGACAAAATCGGTGCTGACTTCCTTTACTCTGTAAGCACACTTCACGATCGTCTTCAAGCAAATGCACACCCAATCCAATTGCCGATCGGTTCTGAAGATGACTTCCGTGGTATCATTGACTTGATCAAGATGAAAGCTGAAATCTATACTAACGACCTTGGTACAGATATCCTTGAAGAAGATATTCCAGCTGAATACCTTGACCAAGCACAAGAATACCGTGAAAAATTGGTTGAAGCAGTTGCTGAAACTGACGAAGAATTGATGATGAAATACCTCGAAGGTGAAGAAATCACTAATGAAGAATTGAAAGCTGGTATCCGTAAAGCGACTATCAACGTTGAATTCTTCCCAGTATTGTGTGGTTCTGCCTTCAAAAACAAAGGTGTTCAATTGATGCTTGATGCGGTTATCGACTACCTTCCAAGCCCACTTGACATCCCAGCGATCAAAGGTATCAACCCAGATACAGATGAAGAAGAAACTCGTCCTGCATCTGACGAAGAGCCATTTGCAGCTCTTGCCTTCAAGATTATGACAGACCCATTCGTAGGTCGTTTGACATTCTTCCGTGTTTACTCAGGTGTTCTTCAATCAGGTTCATACGTATTGAACACTTCTAAAGGTAAACGTGAGCGTATCGGACGTATCCTTCAAATGCACGCTAACAGCCGTCAAGAAATTGACACAGTTTACTCAGGTGATATCGCTGCTGCCGTTGGTTTGAAAGATACTACAACTGGTGACTCATTGACAGATGAAAAAGCTAAAATCATCCTTGAGTCAATCAACGTTCCAGAACCAGTTATCCAATTGATGGTTGAGCCAAAATCTAAAGCAGACCAAGATAAGATGGGTATCGCCCTTCAAAAATTGGCTGAAGAAGATCCAACATTCCGCGTTGAAACAAACGTTGAAACTGGTGAAACAGTTATCTCTGGTATGGGTGAGCTTCACCTTGACGTCCTTGTTGACCGTATGCGTCGTGAGTTCAAAGTTGAAGCGAACGTAGGTGCTCCTCAAGTATCTTACCGTGAAACATTCCGCGCTTCTACTCAAGCACGTGGATTCTTCAAACGTCAGTCTGGTGGTAAAGGTCAATTCGGTGATGTATGGATTGAATTTACTCCAAACGAAGAAGGTAAAGGATTCGAATTCGAAAACGCAATCGTCGGTGGTGTGGTTCCTCGTGAATTTATCCCAGCGGTTGAAAAAGGTTTGGTAGAATCTATGGCTAACGGTGTTCTTGCAGGTTACCCAATGGTTGACGTTAAAGCTAAGCTTTACGATGGTTCATACCACGATGTCGACTCATCTGAAACTGCCTTCAAGATCGCGGCTTCACTTGCCCTTAAAGAAGCTGCTAAATCAGCACAACCAGCTATCCTTGAACCAATGATGCTTGTAACAATCACTGTTCCAGAAGAAAACCTTGGTGATGTTATGGGTCACGTAACTGCTCGTCGTGGACGTGTTGATGGTATGGAAGCACACGGTAACAGCCAAATCGTTCGTGCTTACGTTCCACTTGCTGAAATGTTCGGTTACGCAACAGTTCTTCGTTCTGCATCTCAAGGACGTGGTACATTCATGATGGTATTTGACCACTACGAAGATGTACCTAAGTCAGTACAAGAAGAAATCATTAAGAAAAACAAAGGTGAAGACTAATCTGTCCTCACTCTAGAAGGAAGTCACTTAGTGGCTTCCTTTTGTCTTTAGAAAATACCTCTAAATATGGTAAAATAGTAGGAGAATAATGTGAGGAAAATGAATGTCAAATAGTTTTGAAATTTTGATGAATCAACTGGGGATGCCTGCTGAAATGAGACAGGATCCTGCTTTATCACAGGCTGATATTGAGCGAGTTGTGGTTCATAAAATTAGTAAGGTATGGGAGTTTCATTTCGTATTTTCTAATATTTTACCGATTGAAATCTTTTTAGAAATAAAGAAGGGCTTGAGTGAGGAATTTTCTAAGACAGGCAATAAAGCTGTTTTCGAAATCAAGGCTCTGTCTCAAGGATTTTCAAATCAGCTCTTGCAGGCCTATTATAGAGAGTCCTTTTCTGAGGGGCCATGTGCTAGTCAAGGTTTTAAATCTCTTTATCAGAATTTGCGAGTTCGTGCTGAAGGAAATCAGCTCTTTATTGAAGGTTCCGAGGCGATTGATAAGGAACACTTTAAGAAGAATCATCTTCCTAATTTAGCTAAACAACTTGAAAAGTTTGGTTTTCCAACTTTTAACTGTCAAGTCGAGAAGAATGCTATCCTGACTCAAGAGCAAGAGGAGGCCTTTCATGCTGAAAATGAGCAGATTGTTCAAGCTGCCAATGCGGAAGCGCTCCGTGCTATGGAACAACTAGAACAGATGGCGCCACCTCCAGCGGAAGAGAAACCAGCCTTTGATTTTCAAACGAAAAAAGCTGCAGCTAAACCCAAGCTAGATAAGGCAGAGATTACTCCTATGATCGAAGTGACGACTGAGGAAAATCGTCTGGTCTTTGAAGGGGTTGTTTTTGATGTGGAGCAAAAAGTGACTAGAACAGGTCGTGTTTTAATCAACTTTAAAATGACGGACTACACTTCAAGTTTTTCTATGCAAAAGTGGGTCAAGAATGAGGAAGAGGCCCAGAAGTTTGATCTAATTAAGAAAAATTCTTGGCTCCGAGTTCGTGGGAATGTGGAGATGAATAACTTCACACGCGATTTGACTATGAACGTGCAGGATGTACAGGAAGTTGTTCACTATGAGCGGAAGGATTTGATGCCAGAAGGTGAGCGTCGGGTTGAGTTTCATGCTCATACTAATATGTCGACCATGGATGCTCTACCAGAGGTCGAAGAAATCGTTGCGACAGCTGCTAAGTGGGGACATAAGGCGGTTGCCATCACGGATCATGGGAATGTCCAGTCCTTCCCACACGGCTATAAGGCGGCCAAGAAAGCGGGAATCCAGCTAATCTATGGAATGGAAGCCAATATCGTGGAGGACCGTGTCCCTATCGTCTATAACGAAGTGGAGATGGACTTGTCAGAAGCGACCTACGTGGTTTTTGACGTGGAAACGACAGGACTTTCAGCTATCTATAATGATTTGATTCAGGTTGCGGCCTCTAAGATGTACAAGGGGAATGTTATTGCCGAATTTGATGAATTTATCAATCCTGGGCATCCCTTGTCAGCTTTTACTACTGAGTTGACTGGAATTACAGATGACCATGTCAAAAATGCCAAGCCACTGGAACAAGTTTTGCAAGAATTCCAAGAATTTTGTAAAGATACGGTACTAGTTGCCCACAATGCGACCTTTGACGTTGGATTTATGAATGCTAATTATGAGCGTCATGGTCTTCCTAAAATTAGCCAGCCAGTTATTGATACGCTGGAGTTTGCTAGAAACCTCTATCCTGAGTATAAGCGTCATGGTTTGGGACCTTTGACCAAGCGTTTTGGTGTGGCTTTGGAACATCACCACATGGCTAACTACGATGCGGAAGCTACAGGTCGCCTGCTTTTCATCTTTATCAAAGAGGTGGCAGAAAAACATGGTGTGACCGATCTAGCTAGACTCAACATTGATTTGATTAGTCCAGATTCTTATAAAAAAGCTCGGATCAAGCATGCGACCATTTATGTCAAGAATCAGGTGGGTCTAAAAAATATCTTTAAGCTAGTTTCCTTGTCTAATACCAAGTATTTTGAAGGAGTGCCGCGGATTCCGAGAACGGTTTTAGATGCCCATCGGGAAGGTTTGATTTTAGGGTCAGCCTGTTCAGAAGGTGAAGTTTTTGATGCAGTCGTTTCCCAAGGTGTGGATGCGGCGGTTGAGGTGGCCAAGTATTATGACTTTATCGAGGTCATGCCACCAGCTATCTATGCTCCCTTGATTGCCAAGGAGCAGATCAAGGATATGGAAGAACTCCAGACCATTATCAAAAGTTTGATAGAAGTGGGAGACCGTCTTGGTAAGCCTGTTCTGGCTACGGGGAATGTTCACTATATCGAACCGGAAGAAGAGATTTATCGTGAAATTATCGTTCGTAGTTTGGGACAGGGGGCTATGATTAACCGAACCATCGGTCATGGAGAACATGCCCAACCGGCACCACTTCCAAAGGCTCATTTTAGAACGACTAATGAAATGTTGGATGAATTTGCCTTCTTGGGAGAGGAACTAGCTCGGAAATTGGTTATTGAAAACACCAATGCCTTGGCAGAAATCTTTGAACCCGTTGAGGTTGTTAAGGGTGACTTGTATACGCCTTTCATTGACAAGGCTGAAGAAACGGTCGCTGAATTGACCTACAAGAAAGCTTTTGAGATTTATGGAAATCCGCTGCCAGATATTGTCGATTTGCGGATTGAAAAAGAATTAACGTCTATTCTGGGGAATGGATTTGCCGTGATTTATCTGGCTTCCCAAATGCTGGTACAACGTTCCAATGAACGGGGTTATTTGGTGGGTTCTCGTGGTTCTGTCGGTTCTAGTTTCGTTGCGACCATGATTGGTATTACGGAGGTCAATCCTCTATCTCCTCACTATGTCTGTGGTCAGTGTCAGTATAGTGAGTTTATCACAGATGGTTCTTACGGTTCTGGATTTGATATGCCCAATAAGGACTGTCCAAAATGTGGTCACAAACTCAGCAAAAATGGGCAGGATATTCCTTTCGAGACCTTCCTTGGTTTTGATGGGGATAAGGTTCCCGATATTGACTTGAACTTCTCGGGAGAAGACCAGCCTAGCGCCCACTTGGATGTTCGTGATATCTTTGGTGAGGAATATGCCTTCCGTGCGGGAACGGTTGGTACGGTGGCTGCTAAGACTGCCTATGGATTTGTAAAGGGATACGAGCGAGACTATGGCAAGTTTTATCGTGATGCAGAGGTAGAACGCCTCGCTCAAGGTGCGGCTGGTGTTAAGCGGACAACAGGACAACACCCGGGGGGAATCGTTGTTATTCCGAACTACATGGATGTCTACGATTTTACACCTGTCCAGTATCCAGCAGATGACGTCACGGCTGAATGGCAGACCACTCACTTTAACTTCCATGATATTGATGAGAACGTCCTCAAACTCGATGTACTGGGACATGATGATCCGACCATGATTCGAAAACTCCAGGACTTGTCTGGTATTGATCCCAATGAAATTCCTATGGATGACGAAGGCGTGATGGCCCTCTTTTCTGGGACTGACGTGCTAGGGGTGACTCCTGAACAAATCGGAACGCCAACGGGCATGCTGGGAATTCCAGAGTTTGGAACCAACTTTGTACGTGGGATGGTAGACGAGACGCATCCGACGACCTTTGCGGAGTTGCTTCAGCTGTCTGGATTATCCCATGGTACCGATGTCTGGTTGGGAAATGCCCAAGATTTGATTAAACAAGGGATTGCTGACCTATCAACCGTTATCGGTTGTCGGGACGACATCATGGTTTACCTCATGCACGCGGGTCTGGAACCTAAGATGGCCTTTACCATCATGGAACGCGTACGTAAGGGCTTGTGGCTCAAGATTTCCGAAGAGGAACGAAATGGCTATATCGAAGCCATGAAAGCTAACAAGGTGCCAGAGTGGTATATCGAATCCTGTGGGAAAATCAAGTATATGTTCCCTAAAGCCCATGCGGCAGCCTACGTTATGATGGCCTTGCGTGTAGCCTACTTTAAGGTCCATCATCCCATTTATTATTACTGTGCTTACTTCTCAATCCGTGCTAAGGCTTTTGATATCAAGACTATGGGGGCGGGTTTGGAGGCTATCAAGCGCAGAATGGAAGAAATCGCTGAAAAACGGAAGAACAATGAAGCTTCTAATGTGGAAATTGATCTCTATACAACTCTTGAGATTGTCAATGAGATGTGGGAGCGTGGCTTCAAGTTTGGAAAACTCGATCTCTACCGTAGTCAGGCGACAGAGTTCCTCATCGATGGGGATACCCTCATTCCGCCATTTGTAGCAATGGCTGGTCTGGGAGAGAACGTTGCTAAGCAATTGGTGCGAGCGCGTGAAGAGGGAGAATTCCTCTCTAAAACAGAACTACGCAAACGCGGTGGCCTCTCATCCACTTTAGTTGAAAAGATGGATGAAATGGGTATTCTTGGAAATATGCCAGAGGATAATCAGTTGAGTTTGTTTGATGAGTTGTTTTAAAAAATTGCTTATTTTGAACAAGTGGACAAAATATGTCCACTTGATTTGTTATAATTCTCTTAAAAATAATAGAAAAGAGAGTATAATATGGTGGATCAAGGAATTTTAAATTCTAACGTGTCAATTGAAGAGCAAATTTACAATTTTGAAAAAGGCTTGAAATATGATGGGAGTGATTGGACTGGATTCCCACAAATAGACTTAAAAGAAGATTTTCAATGTATTTACATTTGCGGTATTTCAGAGACTGACAGATGGCATTTGTTTTATACGTTAACTAAAATAAAACCTGCTACTCCAATAGCATCACTTGGATATTATCGAGTGAGAGATAATTTGATTTTTTCTAAACATAGTCAATGGATAAAACTTCAAATGGAGCATACAGAGTATGACTTGATTTTTCTGGAGGGAGTTCAACTTTTGGGAGAGGCTGATCAAAGGGTACAGGAATACTGGATGCAGCAATTCAAAGAGAATAAGAAAAGAGGCAGACTCTTCATTGTATATTCAGACTGCTTACCCGAAGACTTAAAAAATATGGATGAATCCGTAGTTGAGTTCTTCGAATCTGGCATAGTGGTACAGTTGCAATCACCTAAGGGCTAGTTTATTTTACTTTAATCGTTTTGAATATAAAGTGCTAGTTAGACTATAGAAGTGATAATAATGTACTAGAAATAATATTGTTTGAATAATATGTAGAAGGAAATTGCAAATGAATGATCAAGAGAGACTACTAACAATTTTTTTACGTTTACAGCTAGGTGCTTCACTAGGAAAAAAGCAACTGGCTCAGGAATTTGAGGTTAGTGAAAAGACGATACAGAGAGATTTTTCTCTACTCCGTGATATTTTATCTAGTAACACCAGTTATAGTGGAGATTTGCTTTATAACCGTAAGACGAATAAGTATTGTTTAGCAAGTAAGTCAGTTTTTAATAAAAAGGATATACTTGTTATTTCAAAGATTTTATTGGAAAATCGAGCACTGAATAGGCCAGAAATTGATAGCTTACTAAATAATTTACTGGTCTTAGTTCCCCGTGATGATCAGAAAGAAATTGAGCAAATCATTGGCAGTGAAAAGCTGAACTATGCTCCCTTAACAGATCAACAAAATAGAATAGAGAAAATTTGGAATTTATCAGAAGCTATTTTACATGAACAGGTTCTAGATATTGTCTATCAAAAACCTTATTCTGAGTCTTCTAAGAGGCAGACTGTTTTGCCAGTCTCTCTTTACTATGATAGTCATTATTTCTATCTGGTTGTTTACCAGTTGAAACATGCTACTTATATTACTTTAAGAGTAGACCGTATCCAGTCATGGTCTCTTAGTGGTATAGAGAAACCCTCTATTTCTTATCGAGATAAATTTAGAGATGGAGACATTCGTAACGAGAGAGTAGATGCTTTTACCGGGAAGAAAATCAGTATTGAAATCGAGTATTTGTACGATCCGACGATTGTGATGGATCAATTTCCAAGTGCAAAAATAGTTGGGAAAAATGGCGATTGGACTCATTTTAAATTTGAAAGTCAGCACACACCGGGGCTTAAACGCTGGTTGCTGGGACAAGGGGAAGCAGTTACTGTTTTGTCTCCTCGGATTTTAGTAGAGGATATGAAGCAAACAGTTCAAGAAATGATAGATAAATATAGATGAGGATAAAATGACTATTCAATTTACTTCTAAAAAGGTTGGAGAACTATTGAAAGAAGGGAAGTTGCGGATTCCTTCTTATCAAAGACCATATAAATGGAACAGAAAACATATCCGTAATCTTTTTTATGATTTACGAGATGCTATGGGGAAAAAGGAATATCAGATTGGTTCCGTTATCTTACATGAAAATGATAAATACTTAGATATTGTCGATGGACAGCAACGGCTAATTTCTATTTCCTTGTTTCTTCATTTGTTAGATGATTTAGAGAATTATAAGGGTGCTAAGCAACTGCTGAGTGCTGTTGTATTTGGAGAGCTATCTTGCTATCATGCGAGTGAAAATTATAATGAGTGGGAAAATTTGACTCAATTGGTCGGCGAAAATCAGGCAAAAGATATTTGCAACTTTTTATTGGAAAATTGTTCTGTCTCCGTGATTACTATGCCACAGGAACGATTATCTGAAGCCTTTCAGTTATTTGATTCTCAGAATAATCGTGGAAAATCTTTAGAACCTCATGATTTGCTCAAAGCCTATCATCTTCGCAAGCAAGATTCCGAAGATGAAAGAATTGTGGAAAAGTGGGAGCAATTTGTAGAAGATAAAGATTTAAGTCTCAAAGAGTTGTTTGATAAACATCTTTTTCGTATGAGACGTTGGTCTCGAGGAGAGACAGGATTGACAAACAAGCGTTATGGCTCTTATCTCCGTTTTACAGAGGATTTTATTGACGATTTTAAAGGTGTTGATTTGAATCAGAACTTTCCATACTTAGAATTGTATCGTCATATTGAAAAGCTCCCTATGTCCATTACTATGCCAATCATTGATGGAAGTAAATTTTTTGAGTATATTGAATCTGCTCATGAAACTATTAGAGTTCATAAAAATTTTTTAAATAAACAGTTAGGGGTCTCTGATGAGTCGGAGGGAGAAAAAAATGTAGCTTACCCAGAAGGTATGTTAAACATTTACAATAGCTCAAAAGGACGCTATCTCAAATGTTACAATATATTCCTAAATATTTGCTCGCTTTTCGCAGATAGATTTGGAAAAGATGAGCTATCAAAGGAGATAGTAGAGACCTTGTTTATTTGGTCTTACTATCCTCGAGTTAAGTCCAAAGCTATGTATGATGCAACTGTTGGGAACTATGTCGCTGGTGGAAGGTTTAGACAAAAAGAGGCTCAAAAACTATTTCAACTTTTATCTCATGCTGTCACTCCGAATGATTTCATGATCAAGATAGATAGAGAATTATTTGAAAATTATACTGTGGACAAGATTATAGAAGAGGAAAAAGATAAATGGTAGAAACACATATAAGCTTATCAGTTAATCGTTTGTTAAATGAAGATACCTATGCTATCCCTCTTTATCAGAGAAATTTTGCTTGGACTTATGATGAAATTGAGCAGTTATTGAATGACGTAGCAGATGCTTTTCAAGAAAATAGAGACAATTATTATATTGGAACATTAGTCGTTAATAAAGAGAATGATATTTTCAAAATCATAGATGGGCAACAACGAACAACCGCTCTTAATTTGATTGCCTTAGCTTTGAAGCATGAGTTTGGTTTTGATAGATTGAAAGCTGTCAAACTTACCTTCCCAGCTAGGAAGAAATCAAATAAGAATATTCAAAAGCTATTTACCAAGAAAAAAATTTTAGAGGGTGATGAAAATGAACTGACTAGAGGCTACGGACATGCTAAAGACGCATTGAAAAAAGTGCTAGAGGAGCGCCAGCTTAATCCTCAGTTTTTCGTTGACTATCTTTTTGAGAATGTCATCATTTTTCGGAGTATACTTCCTGAGGATTTAGATTTGAATCTTTATTTCGAACGTTTCAATTCTCGAGGAGAACAACTAGAGGCTCATGAGATTCTTAAGGCGCAAATGATGGCTAAGTTCGGTACAGATCAAGAAATGGCGCAAAAGTTTGCAAGGATTTGGGATGCCTGTGCAGAGTTTGATAAGCCGGTAGCAAGTCAGTTTAAGATGCGACGGAAGAGAGCAGATGACTTTCAAGAACGTGAACGTATTTTTGGATGGCATTTTACAAATTATTCATTTCATAATATTTATAATGATATTGATTTTCATCAAAATGAAAGAAGAAAGTTATCAGATATATTAGGAAAAAAGATAAATGAAAAAAATATAGAAGTAGAAAAAGACTTTGGCGATTATACTACAATCATTGACTTTCCAACATTCTTACTCCATGTATTGGCAATTGCGGAAGGTAAGAAAACTGATGAGATTCAACTAGATGATAAGAAACTCTTAGCACTATTTGATATAAAAAATAAAGATAAAACTTGGGTTATTGAATTTAGTGAATTTCTTCTTAGAATAAAACACATTTTCGATAATTACATCGTTAGAAATTCGAATATGGACTCTTCAAGTAGAAATAAGGATGAATGGTTTTTACAGAAGGGGACTTATTATGAATATCAACCAAATGGAAAATCTAAAGAGCATTATATAGTAGAAGAACGTTTTACTAATAATACGTTTTCGGATTCGGAAATTAACCAAAACATCATTCTTCTCCAATCCATGTTTGCTGTGACCTTTACTGCCAATCGTGATAGTCGTTGGTTATATGAAATCTTGCAATTCTTGTTTAACCATATTGAAGAGTTAAATCAAACAGAATTTGCTAGTCAGTTTAAGGATTCTCTTGAAAAAATGGCAGTGAGATATGCTGAGGAAAGATTGTTTACCGAAGATAAAACTATCAAAAAATACGGAGCAATTCCTGTTTATGCTTTTAACTTTGTAGATTATGTTTTATGGAAAAATCGTGAAGAATTGAAGAAAGATTACGATATTGAGTTTAAAGATTTTAAATTTGCTTATCGTCGCTCCATAGAACATTGGTATCCTCAGAATCCAAATGGACATGATGGAGAGAGCCAATTACCTGCTGAGTTTTTACATTCCTTTGGCAACCTTTGTATTATTACCGATAGTCAGAACTCCAGGTTTGGCAACTCCTATCCAGAGGCTAAATTAGAACAATGGGAAAGAGAAGGGATATTCCATCGTCAGAGTTTAAAATTACAGATGATGGCAAAGATAACTTCTAAAAAAAATAGATGGGATATTGGTGAGATTCAATCTATGGAAAAAGAAGTGGAAAGGTATGTACAAAATTTTTGTAATAGCTAATTAAAACAAGCTTCAGTAAGCTTGTTTTTTAAAATACCAATATATGTGATATACTAGAAAGGGAGGATATTTCATGAAACTAAGAATCTTTGCGGAAGATAAGCCAGCTAAGAAGGTGTTTGAATATCAATTAGAACTTGCTGATCAGACAATTCTTCTATCGACAGCACTCTTGTCTGGTGCTATTGCTTTGGCAGGATTATTTTCTGCTTTGAAAGAAAAATAAAAATAGAAAAGGACAAATAAAATGGTTTTACCAAATTTTAAAGAAAATCTAGAAAAATATGCGAAATTATTGGTTGCGAACGGAATCAACGTGCAACCTGGTCACACTTTGGCTCTCTCTATCGACGTGGAGCAACGTGAGTTGGCTCACTTAATCGTCAAAGAAGCTTATGCCTTGGGGGCGCATGAGGTGATCGTTCAGTGGACAGATGATGTCATCAACCGTGAGAAATTCCTCCACGCACCGATGGAACGTTTGGACAATGTGCCAGAATACAAGATTGCTGAGATGAACTATCTCTTGGAGAACAAGGCTAGCCGTCTTGGGGTACGTTCTTCTGATCCAGGTGCCTTGAACGGTGTGGATGCTGACAAGCTTTCAGCTTCTGCTAAAGCTATGGGACTTGCCATGAAACCAATGCGTATCGCAACGCAATCCAATAAGGTTAGCTGGACTGTAGCAGCCGCTGCTGGACTTGAGTGGGCTAAGAAAGTCTTTCCAAATGCAGCGAGCGACGAAGAAGCAGTTGATCTCCTTTGGGACCAAATTTTCAAAACTTGCCGTGTCTATGAAGAAGATCCTGTTAAGGCTTGGGAAGAACACGCTGCAATTCTTAAGAGTAAGGCAGATATGCTTAATAAAGAGCAATTTTCAGCTCTTCATTACACAGCGTCAGGAACCGATTTGACACTTGGCTTGCCGAAGAACCACGTTTGGGAATCAGCTGGTGCTATTAATGCGCAGGGAGAAGGATTTTTGCCAAATATGCCGACAGAAGAAGTCTTCACAGCACCAGACTTCCGCCGTGCAGATGGTTATGTCACTTCTACAAAACCGCTTAGCTATAACGGAAATATTATTGAAGGTATTAAAGTAACCTTTAAAGACGGCCAAATCGTAGACATTACTGCTGAGAAGGGTGATCAGGTCATGAAAGACTTTGTCTTTGAAAATGCGGGTGCGCGTGCCTTAGGTGAATGTGCCTTGGTACCAGATCCAAGTCCAATTTCTCAGTCAGGAATTACCTTCTTCAACACCCTTTTTGATGAGAATGCTTCAAACCACTTGGCTATCGGTGCAGCCTATGCGACTAGCGTCGTTGGTGGAGCAGAGATGAGCGAAGAAGAGCTTGAAACTGCGGGACTTAACCGTTCAGATGTTCACGTGGACTTTATGATTGGTTCTAATCAGATGGATATCGATGGTATCCGTGAGGATGGAACACGAGTACCTCTCTTCCGTAACGGAGATTGGGCAAATTAAGGAGCCAAGATGATAGGGAGTATGTTTGTTGGTCTCCTAGTGGGATTCTTGGCAGGTGCTTTGACCAATCGTGGAGAACGCATGGGATGCTTTGGAAAAATGTTCCTCGGTTGGATTGGTGCCTTTCTGGGGCATTTGCTCTTTGGAACGTGGGGGCCAGTTTTATCAGGAACAGCCATTATCCCAGCGATTTTAGGTGCCATGATTGTCTTAGCAATTTTTTGGAGACGAGGAAGTTAATTTCCTAAATCTAAAACGAAAAGGAGGTTGGTCATTGTACCAGCCTCCTTTTGATATGATATAATGGTTCTATGAGATTAGATAAATTTTTAGTTGCCTGCGCTGTGGGGAGCCGGACTGAGGTCAAAAACTTGCTCAAGGCTGGGCACGTGACGGTAAATGGTAAAAAAGAAAAATCAGCTAAATTGCAGATTGATGAAAAAAGAGATGAGATTCGCTTTAATGGGCAAGTGCTGGAGTACGAGGAGTTTGTCTACTACATGATGAACAAGCCCCAAGGAGTTATTTCAGCGACTGAGGATCCCAAGCACAGAACCGTGTTGGACTTGCTGGATGATATTGCTCGGACCAAGGAAGTTTTCCCAGTAGGACGCTTGGATATTGACACGCATGGTCTTTTGCTCTTGACCAATGACGGACAGCTGGCCCATTCTTTACTTTCGCCTAAACGTCATGTGGACAAGACTTATCAGGCACAAGTCAAGGGAATTATGACTCAAGAAGATGTGGAGACATTTGCCAAGGGCATTCCTCTTAAAGACTTTACCTGTCAGCCTGCTAGACTGGAGCTTGTGTTCATAGATCCAGAAAAGAATCAAAGTCAAATCCGTGTGACCATTGCAGAAGGGAAATTTCATCAGGTCAAGCGTATGGTGGCCTACTGTGGCAAGGAAGTGGTGGACTTGCAACGTTTGACTATGGGGACTCTAGTTTTGGATGAAAACTTAAAACGCGGGGAATGGCGTCGCTTGACCAAGGAGGAATTGGAAAATCTCCTTGCTAGCATTGCTTAATTTGGTTTATAATCGAAAAAGGTGAGGAACAATGTCCTTGCCTTTTATGTTTTTCAGTTGCTTCCTTTGTGAAAAGAGTTATAATAGACTGTAGAATAAAAGGAGGAATCTATGAACGCGATTCAAGAATCATTTACTGATAAACTATTTGCCAACTATGAAGCAAATGTCAAATACCAAGCGATTGAAAATGCTGCCAGCCACAACGGAATTTTTGCAGCCCTAGAACGTCGCCAAAGCCATGTAGACAACACCCCTGTTTTCTCATTGGATTTGACCAAGGACAAGGTAACCAACCAGAAGGCTTCTGGTCGTTGCTGGATGTTTGCAGCTCTTAACACCTTCCGTCACAAGCTCATCTCGCAATACAAATTGGAAAACTTTGAGTTGTCACAAGCCCACACTTTCTTCTGGGACAAGTATGAGAAATCAAACTGGTTCTTGGAGCAAGTCATTGTGACTGCAGACCAAGACTTGACGAGCCGTAAGGTTAAATTCCTACTCCAAACACCACAACAAGACGGTGGTCAATGGGATATGGTCGTTGCCCTCTTTGAGAAATACGGTGTTGTTCCCAAGTCAGTCTATCCTGAATCTGTTTCATCAAGCAGCAGTCGTGAGCTAAATGCCATTCTCAACAAATTGCTTCGTCAAGATGCTCAAATCTTGCGTGACTTGCTTGCTTCTGGTGCAGACCAAGCGACTGTTCAAGCTAAGAAAGAAGACCTCTTGCAAGAAATCTTTAATTTCCTTGCCATGTCATTAGGACTTCCACCACGTAAGTTTGACTTTGCTTATCGCGATAAGGATAACAACTACCAAAGCGAAAAGGACACTACACCACAAGAGTTTTACAAGAAATATGTCAATCTTCCTCTAGAAGACTACGTTTCTGTTATCAATGCTCCAACTGCTGATAAACCTTATGGCCAATCTTATACAGTTGAGATGTTGGGGAATGTTATTGGTAGCCGTGCAGTTCGTTACATCAACGTGCCGATGGAACGCTTGAAAGAATTGGCAATTGCTCAAATGCAAGCAGGTGAGACTGTTTGGTTTGGTTCAGATGTCGGTCAGCTCAGCAACCGTAAAGCTGGAATTCTTGCGACAGATGTTTATGACTTCGAATCAAGCATGGATATTCAATTCACTCAAGACAAGGCTGGACGTTTGGACTACAGCGAAAGCTTGATGACCCACGCTATGGTCTTGACAGGTGTGGACTTGGATGAAAATGGCAAGTCAACCAAGTGGAAGGTTGAAAACTCATGGGGAGACAAGGTTGGTACAGATGGTTACTTTGTTGCCTCAGACGCTTGGATGGATGAATACACTTACCAGATTGTTGTTCGCAAAGAATTGCTGACAGCAGAAGAACAAGCTGCCTATGAAGCAGATCCAATTGTGCTTGCACCTTGGGATCCAATGGGAGCCTTGGCTGAATAAATGAGATATAAAAAGAACGGTTCTATAATTTTTAGGGTTGATGGAAATTTTCCACCAACCCTATTTTAGTGTATACAAAAAGGCCAACATCCATTACAACATCCATTATATTAAAAGCGCTGAAACCTAAAACAAAAGGATGATGACCATATGAACAATATACTAGAAGCTACACTACAAATCAAAGATAAAAACATTATTTGGGATAATAAAGTTCAAGAGAAGATATTTAAAAAGAGAAAATCTTTATTTTATGCAGCTACTTATACGCATAAACCAGAATTTTGTACCGTTTGTGGGTGTGTTAGCCGAAATAATAATATCGTTAAAAACGGCACGAAAACATCTCGTATCACTCTCTGTTCTGTTTCAGGCCTAGCGGCCTACTTAAATCTACGCAAGCAGAGATTTCTCTGTAGAGAATGCGGCTCTTCATTTACCGCAGACACTAGTCGAATCGTAGAAAAACACTGTCATATCTCTAAACGCTTAAAAAACGAAATTAAATCAAAAATAAGTGAAACAGTATCTGAAACCTATATCGCAAAAGAAACAAATGTTTCAGTTCATACGGTAAGACGTATCATAGATGATACAACACGTTTACTAAAGATTAAACCATTACACGATTTACCTGAGCATTTGTGTTTTGATGAATTTAAATCCGTCAAATCTTCCGATAGTAATATGAGCTTCATTATTTGTGATAGCACTACACACAAGCTGGTCGATGTTGTACGAGATAGAAAATCTTACAGCTTGAAAAAGTATTTTCATCGTTTTGAGCCTAAGACTAGATTAAAGGTAAAAACTATCTCCATCGACATGTACTTACCGTACATTCAATTAATAAAAGAAATGTTTCCTAACGCTAAAATTATCATTGATCCTTTTCATATCGTACAAGCCTTAAATAGAGAATTAAATCGAACTCGGGTACGTGTCATGAATAAGCATCGCTATAAAGACTCTAAATTATATCGAAAGTTAAAACATTATTGGAAGTTAATTTTAAAGAACTCTAATGAACTTCAGAACTATAAATATAATCGTTATAAGCTTTTTGAAAGCTTCATAACAAGTAAAGGAATCGTAGATTATATCTTAGAAAAAAATCCATCTCTTAAAAATGATTATGAGGTTGTACATTCACTTCGTGAATGTATACAGGATAGAGATTATATAGAATTCAAGGAAACGATTGAAGCAGCTACGCAATTAGACCTATCTCCTGGTTTAAAAAGAGTATTAAAGACTCTTATGACTTACTTGCCATATATTCAAAATACTTGTGAGTATCCAACTAGAACAAATGGCCCTATTGAAGGAATAAACAATAAAATAAAAGTGCTTAAAAGAAATGCCTACGGCTTTAGAAACTATTACCATTTTAGAAATAGGATTATTTTAATAACAAAAATGTTTGGCCCAAAACAAAAAGGAATTAAGCAACAATTAGTTGCTTAATCCCTTCCTAAATTTCTTCATCAACACTATTTGACAAAGAGCCCTTTTTTAGTGCTCAAAATAGCACTCAATTTTAAATGGATTTGGTGTTCAAAAAATATAATCAAATGCAACAAACTAATTTCATTTTTAATAGGCACAATTAATTTTAGAAGATAGTACGAAAAAATATTGACTATTTTCTTTAGAATGTGTAAAATTTAGATAGATTATTTAAAGTGAGGTTTTTTTATCTTGTCTATATTAAAGAAGAAAGTTAATATGTTTAGTGTACTATTGAATGTGGTATTAATAGCTATTATAGCTATTGGAGTGCTATTTTTCTTACCTAAGGAACATAAATCAGAAGTCAAATCGTCAATTAATATCGAAAGTATTGAAAAAGTGAATGAAGTTGTATTTTTGAATGCGGGAATTAATGAAATTATTTCTGAAACAAAAACAACTCAAGTTTTTGGGTTTGATGTGCCGTTCTCTAAAAAAGCAGCATTAGTAATTTTAAATTATAAAGCTAAATTTGGAATTAAAAGTAGTGTAAAGGTTGAACAAATAAGCGAAAAAGAATATAAGGTTATTGTTCCAAAATTGGAAGTAATTGGTGTTGAACTTTCAAAAGATAATCCTTATGATTTATATGATAGTCATGGAGAGTTATTAAGTGGAACTACAGAAGATATTGATACTGGGAAATTGGTCGCTAACCAACTTTCTAGTGATAAACAAGCAGAGTATTTAGATAAATTTAAGAGTGAAATTAAAGAATCTGCAATCAATTATTATAAAACAATATTTTCTTCAATGGATTCTGAAGTAAAAGTAACTATAGAATTTACAGAATAATTTTTGAAATACAAAACCCTGGCCATCTCTGGTCAGGGTTTTGTGTGGTTCTATAATTTTTAGGGTTGATGGAAATTTTCCACCAACCCTATTTTAGTGTATACAAAAAGGCCAACATCCATTATATTAAAAGCGCTGAAACCTAAAACAAAAGAATGATGACCATATGAACAATATACTAGAAGCTACACTACAAATCAAAGATGCACACAATGAAGGTGTTACATTCCATTTCTTAGAGAATATTAAAGAAGTATTGCGTGATGAGAGTGGGAAAGTAACTGGTGTAAAGGTTATTACAATGGAACTTGGTGAATCAGATGAAAGTGGAAGAAGATCAACGCATGAAGTGGCAGGTAGTGAACATATTATTCCATGTGACCTTGTCGTTGCAGCAATTGAACAAAAGTAGACTTTAGTGTTCTAGATGAAAGGTAAAAATTTGACTTTCGGTCAACATCAGAATACAATAGAAATGAACTAATAACAGGGGATGCATATTTAGGTCCTCAATCTATCGCAACCGCAATTAAAGGCGGGTGAGAAGTTGCGACAGAAGTACATGAATCGTTTAAAGAAAACACATAAATAACTTGTGGTGCCTTTCGTTTTTTTACTGGGAAAATTAAGGAACTATAGTTATAAATCCTTAAATATATTAATATATTAACATGCGTATATTTATGAGAAGAAGGTTATGTCATCTATAGTTGTACTTCTGACGATAAGGTTGTTCGTGTACCAAAGGAAATTAAAGGTAAACCTGTTATCGCAATTGGAGAACGTGGTCTTGCGAACTTGAAACATTGTGAGGCAATCGTTTTACCAGATACAGTACGATATATTGGAAAAGGTGCGTTTACGATTGACAATAAGTTAAAGTATGTCCACTTTGGTAAGTCAATAGAAACAGTAGAAGATGATGTTTTCAACTCTGATAGTTCATTAGAATCAGTTGTATTCCCAGAAGGAACAAAGAGTATTGGAACATTAGTATTTTGGGGGACATCATCAATTAAATCTATTACAATTCCAGCAAGTGTAACAGAAATTACAGAATACTTCTATTTTGTGGATAACTGTAACCCCGATGTAGAAATCCATACACCTAAGGGATCAAAGGCAGAAGAAGTAGCTAAAGCAATGCAACTTAAAGTAGTAAATGACTAAAGGGGAATAGTATGAACAAAAAATTACTATCAGGCTTAGGGACTGACCCCAAAAAGTGAGAATTTAATAAAAACACCCTAGGGCTACCGTCTTCGGTATTCAACCGGAGACAGGTAGTCCAATTTTTGTTGGATTCTTTTTTCATTAGGTTCTTCATCAACACTATTTGACAAAGAGCCAAAAGAATCAGGTGATAAACCTGATTCTTTTTTTGTTTGTACATTCTCACCAAGATTACATGATGCCGAAGAAACGAGCTGCGATACCTACTGCAAAGAGTGCAAGGATGATTGAGATTGGTGATACTTTTTTCTTAAGTAACCACATGCAAAGGAAAGTAAGGAGAAGTCCCATCAATCCTGGAATCAATGAGTTCAACTGACCTTGAAGGGTTTGTGGTTGAATCTTATCTAGGCTCAATCCACCAAGTGCTTGACCAAGGATACCTTTCAATTCAGCACCTGATACAGGTCCTTCTGGGAAGTTGATGTAGGCACCTTCAGCCAATTGTTTACCTGGAAGGTTAACAGTGAAGTTGATAGATACCCAACGTTGTACAAGAACGGCAAGGATGAACATACCAAGGATAGAAGCACCTTTAGTGATGTCTTTCAAGATACCACCAGACATGTCTTTAGTGATTTCAGATCCAGCTTTGTAACCAAACTCTTGTGTGTACCATAGGAAGGCCATACGGATCGCATTCCATCCGAAGAAGAAGAGAAGTGGACCAACCAAGTTACCAGATGCAGCAAGTGATGCACCAAGAGCTCCAAGGATAGGACGAACTGTAAACCAGAATACTGGGTCACCGATACCTGCAAGAGGTCCCATCATACCGATTTTAACCCCTTGGATAGCAGCGTCGTCGATTTCAACACCGTTAGCACGTTCTTCTTCAAGTGCAAGAGTAACCCCCATGATAGGAGCAGCTACGTATGGGTGAGTGTTGAAGAACTCAAGGTGACGCTCAAGAGCAGCAGCTTGGTCTTCTTTAGTAGTGTACAATTTTTTGATAGCTGGGATCAATGAGTAAGCCCAACCCAAGTTTTGCATACGCTCGTAGTTCCAAGAACCTTGAAGGAATTGTGAACGCCACCAAACTTTTTTACGATCTGATTTTGATAATTGAAGTTTTTCAGTCATGATTGTTCCCCTTTCTAGTAGTCTTCTAGGATATCACCGATTGGGTCGTTAGAAGTTGCAGCTCCGCCGCCACCGTTACCACCTTGTTTTGAAAGGTTAAGGTAGATGAAGGCAAGGGCAACACCGACTACACCAAGGGCAATCAAAGTCAATTGAGAAATTGCAGCAAAAGCAAAACCGATTGCGAAGAATGGCCATACTTCACGAGTTGCCATCATGTTGATAACCATAGCGTAACCAACGGCAACGACCATAGCACCACCAACAGCCATACCACCGTTCAACCAGTCTGGCATCAATTTAAGAGCGTCTTGAACGGCAGAAGCAGGGATAGCTATAAGGAAGGCTGCAGGGATAGCAATACGAAGACCTTGAAGAAGAAGTGCGATAAAGTGAGCACGCTCAACAGCCGCAATATTTCCTTCTTTAGCAGCAGCATCAGCAGTGTGAACCAAACCAACTGAGATTGTACGAACAATCATTGTTAAGAAAAGTCCAGCTACGGCAAGAGGGATAGCTGTTGCTGTTGCAACGGCGATACCTTCAGTAGTAAAGTTACCACCTTTGATCAAGATGATTGCTGCGGCAACAGATGCAAGAGCAGCGTCAGGAGCTACGGCAGCTCCGATGTTTGCCCAACCGAGGGCGATCATTTGAAGTGATCCACCAAGCATAACACCTGCTTCGAGGTTACCAGTTGCAAGTCCGATAAGGGTACATGCGACGATTGGTTGATGGAATTGGAATTGGTCGAGGATACCTTCAAGACCTGCAAGGAAGGCAACAACTACAACCAAGACAGCAGAAATAATTGAAATATCTGACATGGTTTTATTCCTTTTCTATTTAATGATAATAAAGTGAAAAATTTTCTTATAATTCTTCGATAGTTATTGATTTCTATTATTGAACGTTGGCTTTGTTAATCAAGTCAAACAAATCTTTTTTGGTGTCGTTTGGTACTTTACGTACGTCAAATTCAACACCAAGGTCACGCATTTTTTCAAAGGTAGCAACATCTTCTTTGTCCATAGACAAAACATTGTTAATCATTGTTTTACCTGTTGAGTGAGCCATTGATCCTACGTTAAGTGTCTTGATTGGCACGCCACCTTCGATGGCACGAAGAGCGTCTTGAGGTGTTTCAAACAAGATAAGGGCATGTGTTTCTCCAAAACGTGGGTCTTTTGAAACCTCAATCAATTTTTGGATTGGTACAACATTGGCTCTTACTCCGTTAGGAGCTGCTTGTTTAATCAATTCTTTACGAAGATCGTCGTTGGCAACGTTATCTGAAGCAACGATGATACGGTCTGCTTTTGAATCTGGAGTCCAAGCAGTAGCAACCTGACCGTGAAGTAGACGAGTGTCTAGGCGAGCAAGGTTGATTTTGAGTTTTCCATCTCCGATGACAGTTCCTTCTGGAATAGCGGCTTGGGCAACTGGAGCAGCTGCGGCGCTTGCCACTTCCTCAACTGGGTTGAGCTCTTCTGGAAGAGCTTTGATGCCATCTTTGGCTTCTTTGATAATATTCGCAGCGACTTTTTCCACACCTGCAGTAGCGTCCATGAGACGCTCTGTATAGGCTTGGATTAACATCGGTAAGTTAAGTCCTGTGATGATGGCAAATTTACGCTCAGGATTTTCTCCCATCACGCGACTAGCTTGGTTGAATGGAGAACCACTCCAAAGGTCAGCCAAAACTAGCACCTCATCTTCTGCGTCAAATGCAGCCACAGCATTGTTAAATTTAGCATATAGGTCATCTGGACCTTCATTTGGCATAAAGGTTACTACTTGAACCTTTTCTTGTTCACCAAAAATCATAGATCCTGACTGATGAATACCTGCAGCGAATTCACCGTGGCTCGCAATAATGATTCCGATACTCATTATTGTCATTCCTCCTTATAAAATGTTGTGCTCATTGTTTAAGAAAACTTTAAGACTAGATTAGTATAAACCGTTTTCATATAAAAAGCAACTATTTATCATAAAAAATTAAAAAGGTGTTATTTGTAAATATTGATATATTAAGTTTTTGAGGGATTTTTTTGAATCCCTATTTAAAAATTTAATATAAAAAATTGGAAGCGCATTCCAATTTTTAAAATAGGTTTCTATTAAATTATCAGTGTGGCAAACACCACAGTATTCAATTTCTACAAGTGCTTCTCCAGTTTTAAGTGGACGGAGTACTTTTTCTTCAATAGCAACACCAGTGCTTTCTGGATTTACAACAACAGCTTTCATAGCTATCCTCCTTGATATTGGCCGAGAACAGGGACAATAGGACTGGATTGATTTTATGTCAACAGAGTCGAGTATGACGAGCTCTCTTGTATTTATATGTGAAATATATCGTAAAAAACCTTTTCCAATGTTTTGGAGGCAATAAGTAGAACAATCGATTAAGCGGTTGATGAGACTGTGAAAAGAACACAAAGACCAGCTCGCAAGCTGGTCATACTCTTCGAAAATCTCTTCAAACCACGTCAGCTTCGCCTTGCCGTATATATATGTTACTGACTTCGTCAGTTTCATCTACAACCTCAAAGCAGTGCTTTGAGCAACCTACGGCTAGCTTCCTAGTTTGCTCTTTGATTTTCATTGAGTATCAGTATAGGTTATAAGAATAAGTCTTGTAGGGTTTTGGCAACCCCATCTTGGTCATTGGTCAGTGAGATTTGCTCATCTGCATAGGGGAGTAGCTCAGGATTGGCATTTTTCATGGCATAACCCTTTCCAGCAAAAGCTAGCATTTCGGTATCATTGTGTTCATCTCCAAAGGCGATCAAATCCTTTTTGTCACGGTTTATTACCTTGAGCAAGTAGTCTAAAGCGAAGGCCTTATTGACTCCTTTTGGGGTACATTCAAGGATATTGAGGGGACCTCCCCAGGTATTAATAGAAAGTTGATGCTGGTAGAAGGCGTTCATTTCTTTTGCTAGGGCATACTTGTCACTGGCTCTGGTCTGTAACAGAATACAGTTAGGATCCTTGGTCACCAATTCAGGTTGGAATTGATCTTCAGGCTGGAAAGCTTCTACACCAAATAGTTTGGGATTGGCAATTTCTTCATTAGGATTTGTAATATAGAATTTTTTACGATATTCTCCAGCGATAAAATCGGCTTGAATATCTTCTGAACGTTGAACCATATCTAGCAGATATTTTTTGTCTACGGTCAAACACTTTTCAAAGTCCCAAACTTGGTCTGGTAAATGGGTAAGGGAGCCGTTGAAATTAATCATAGGAGTGTCTAAGCCTAGTTCATGGTAGAAATCTTTTGACATGCGGTAAGGGCGACCTGTCGTAATAATAACCTGATGTCCTTTTTCAGCAACTTTTTTAATGATTTCTTTGGTAAAGTCAGAAATCTGACTGTCTGAGTTGAGCAGGGTTCCATCCAGGTCAACTGCAATAATTTTTTTCGTCATATAAACCTTTCTAGTGTCTTTCCAGATAAGATGTCTTCTATTATAACAAAAAGTAGGTAGAAAAGCAGATTCCAAACAAAAAATGAAATTGCATCAATTTCTTAAATAAATCAAACAAAGATATTGAAAAAGTGAATGATAAATGATATAATTCTATTATTGTTCGTAAAAATTAAAAGGAGATTGATAATGGACAAATTATTTAAACTAAAAGAGAACGGTACAGACGTTCGTACGGAGGTTCTCGCTGGTTTAACAACTTTCTTTGCAATGAGCTATATTCTCTTTGTAAACCCACAAATTCTTTCGCAAACAGGAATGCCTGCTCAGGGTGTGTTTCTCGCTACGATTATTGGTGCAGTAGCTGGTACCTTGATGATGGCCTTCTACGCTAACTTACCTTATGCCCAAGCACCAGGTATGGGTCTTAATGCCTTTTTTACCTTCACAGTCGTATTTGGACTTGGTTATTCTTGGCAAGAAGCTCTAGCAATGGTCTTCATCTGTGGGATTATCTCATTGATTATTACCTTGACAAATGTTCGTAAAATGATCATTGAATCGATTCCGAATGCCCTTCGCTCAGCTATTTCAGCTGGTATCGGTGTTTTCCTTGCCTACGTGGGAATTAAGAATGCTGGACTTTTGAAATTTACGATTGATCCAGGCAACTATACTGTTGTGGGAGAAGGGGCTGACAAGGCTCAAGCAACGATTGCAGCAAACTCTTCAGCAGTTCCAGGATTGGTCAGCTTTAATAATCCAGCTGTTTTGGTGGCTCTTGCAGGGCTTGCCATTACTATCTTCTTTGTTATCAAAGGAATTAAAGGGGGAATTATTCTCTCTATCTTGACAACAACTGTTCTTGCTATTGCAGTTGGTTTGGTAGATTTGTCTAGTATCGATTTTGCTAACAACCATGTTGGTGCAGCCTTTGAAGACTTGAAGACAGTCTTTGGTGCAGCTCTTGGTTCAGAAGGTTTGGGAGCTTTGATTTCAGATACAGCTCGCTTGCCTGAAACTCTTATGGCTATTCTTGCCTTTTCGTTGACAGATATTTTTGATACAATTGGTACCTTGATCGGTACTGGTGAAAAAGTTGGTATCGTAGCTACAAATGGTGAAAATCACCAATCAGCTAAGTTGGACAAGGCTCTTTACTCTGATTTGATTGGTACTTCAATTGGTGCCATCGCAGGTACTTCAAACGTAACGACTTATGTTGAGTCTGCTGCTGGTATTGGTGCAGGTGGACGTACTGGTTTGACAGCCTTGGTTGTGGCAATCTGTTTTGCGATCTCAAGCTTCTTTAGCCCACTTCTAGCGATTGTACCAACAGCTGCTACAGCTCCAATCTTGATTATCGTCGGAATTATGATGTTGGCTAGCTTGAAAAATATCCATTGGGATGATATGGCTGAAGCGGTTCCTGCCTTCTTCACATCTATCTTTATGGGATTCAGCTATTCTATCACTCAAGGGATTGCAGTTGGTTTCTTGACTTACACTTTGACTAAGATTGTCAAAGGTCAAGCTAAAGATGTCCATGTAATGATTTGGATTTTGGATGCCTTATTTATCCTTAACTATATCAGCATGGCCTTATAATAGGATGACCCAGGGGGATTTTCCCCCTTTTTTAATACAAAGGAGATAGGTAATGAAAGAGAAAAATATGTGGAAAGAATTATTGAATCGTGCAGGTTGGCTGTTAATCTTTCTGCTAGCGACAATTTTATATCAGATTCCTATAGGGGTTACTGCTATTTTAACTTTAAATGCAGTACCATTGTTGCAGTCAGGACTGATAGTTGCTGGTATTTCGATTGTGGTTTTGGTACTATTTATTTTTGGAGCTCGTAAAACACAGTTAGCAAGTTTTAATTTTTCTTTTTTTAGAGTTAAAGATTTGGCACGTTTGGGCTTGAGTTATTTAGTCATTATCTGTTCAAATATACTTGGTTCTATCTTGTTACAACTGTCAAATGAGACGACAACAGCTAACCAGTCTCAGATTAACGACATGGTTCAGAATAGTTCTCTGATTTCCAGTTTCTTCTTGCTAGCCGTACTTGCTCCGATTTGTGAGGAAATCTTGTGTCGGGGAATTGTTCCTAAAAAGATTTTCCGAGGTAAGGAGAACTTGGGATTTGTAGTCGGTACGATTGTGTTTGCTTTATTGCATCAACCAAGTAATTTACCTTCTTTATTGATTTATGGAGGTATGTCGATCGTTCTATCTTGGACGGCTTACAAGACTCAACGTTTGGAAATGTCTATCTTACTTCACATGATTGTGAATGGGGTTGCTTTCTGTTTGTTGGCTCTCGTGGTAATTTTGAGTCGGACATTAGGGATTTCTGTTTAAGATTTTTGACAATTGCTTACTTGTTTCTACTGGGAAAAAGATGAATGCAATCGTGTCCATCTTTTTCTTTTTATGGTAAAATAGAGAAATAATATGATGAAAAGCCTTGAGGGAGTGACCGATATGTCAAGTAAAGCCAATCATGCAAAGACAGCTATTTGCGGAATTATCAATGTAACCCCAGACTCCTTTTCGGACGGTGGTCAATTTTTTGCTCTTGAGCAAGCACTCCAGCAGGCTCGTAAATTGATAGCAGAAGGGGCTAGTATGCTAGATATCGGCGGAGAATCGACTCGGCCGGGAAGTAGTTATGTTGAGATAGAAGAGGAAATCCAGCGTGTTGTTCCAGTAATCAAAGCGATTCGCAAGGAAAGTGATGTCCTTATTTCTATCGATACTTGGAAGAGTCAGGTAGCAGAGGCTGCTTTGGCTGCTGGTGCCAATCTAGTCAATGATATCACTGGCCTCATGGGTGATGAAAAAATGGCTCATGTGGTAGCTGAAGCGAGAGCGCAAGTGGTCATCATGTTTAATCCAGTTATGGCTCGACCTCAGCACCCTAGCTCGCTCATATTCCCTCATTTTGGTTTTGAACAAGCTTTTACAGAGGAAGAGTTAGCTGACTTTGAAAAAATGCCAATCGAAGAATTGATGGAGGATTTCTTTGAACGAGCACTAGCGGTAGCAGAGGAAGCTGGTATTGCACAAGAAAACATCCTGTTGGATCCGGGAATCGGCTTTGGTCTGACCAAGAAAGAAAATCTGCTTCTTTTACGGGACCTGGATAAACTACATCAGAAGGGGTATCCAATCTTTCTTGGAGTGTCGCGCAAGCGATTTGTCATCAATATCCTTGAAGAAAGTGGTTTTGAAGTCAATCCTGAGACAGAACTTGGTTTCCGCAATCAAGATACGGCTTCGGCTCATGTAACCAGTATCGCTGCGAGGCAGGGTGTAGACGTGGTGCGCGTGCATGATGTAGCTAGTCACAGGATGGCAGTTGAAATTGCCTCCGCCATTCGTCTGGCTGATGAAGCGGAAAATTTAGATTTAAAACAATATAAATAAGATGAAAGAAATCGAAAACAATCAGTGGATTGCTAGCTATCGGACGGATCAACCGCATTTTGGCTTGGAACGAATGGTGGAACTGTTAGCTTTGCGTGGCAATCCCCATCTCAAACTCAAGGTTATCCATATCGGAGGAACCAATGGCAAGGGCTCGACCATTGCTTTTTTGAAAAATATGCTGGAAAAGCTAGGCCTGAGAGTTGGTGTGTTCAGCTCGCCCTATCTCATTCACTACACTGACCAGATTAGCATCAATGGGGAATCGATCTCAGAAGCGAGGCTAGAAGCCCTCATGGCAGACTATCAGTTTTTGCTAGAGGGAGAAGCGGCCGCCAATTTACAGGGCACAACTGAGTTTGAGATTATTACAGCCATAGCCTATGATTACTTTGCAGCAGAGCAAGTAGATGTGGCCATCATGGAAGTCGGCATGGGTGGGCTTTTAGATAGTACCAATGTCTGCCAGCCAATTTTAACAGGCATCACGACTATTGGACTGGACCATGTAGCCCTACTTGGTGATACTTTGGAAGCCATAGCAGAGCAGAAAGCTGGTATTATCAAACAAGGTATTCCCTTGGTAACAGGTCGTATCGCTCCAGAAGCTTTGGCTGTGATTGACCGCATTGCGGAAGAGAAAGATGCGCCGAGACTTGCCTACGGGGCAAATTATCATGTCAGTCACCAAGAGAGTGTGGTAACGGGTGAAGTATTTGACTATACCAGTGCTGTCAGACAAGGTCGCTTCCAGACTGGCCTGCTTGGTTTGCACCAGATAGAGAATGCTGGGATGGCCATAGCTTTACTTGATACTTTTTGTCAAGAAGATGGTCGAGAGCTACCAGCTAATACCTTGCTTGCTCAAGCTCTGGAAGGAACAAGATGGCCGGGGCGTCTGGAGGTCGTGTCAAGGAACCCCTTGATGATCTTGGACGGGGCCCACAATCCCCATGCTATCAAGGCTTTAGTAGCAACCTTGCAAGAACGCTTTGCGGATTATCGTAAGGAAATCCTCTTTACTTGCATCAAAACCAAGGCCTTGGAGGATATGTTGGACTTGTTGGAGCAAATCCCAGATACCGAGCTTACTCTGACACATTTTGACGATAGTCGGGCGACTGATGAAAGCGTGCTGAAAGAGGCAGCTAAGTCTAGAAATCTCAACTACCAAGGTTGGCAGGATTTTCTAGAGCAGAAATTGACAGATAAAAAAGAAGAGAAAAAAACAGTTAGGATTGTCACAGGTTCCTTGTATTTCTTGAGCCAAGTGAGAGCCTATCTGATGGAGAGGAAAAACGAGAATGGATACACAAAAGATTGAAGCAGCTGTAAAAATGATTATCGAGGCTGTAGGAGAGGACATTAATCGCGAGGGCTTGCAGGAAACACCTGCTCGTGTGGCCCGTATGTACCAAGAGATTTTTTCAGGTCTTGGTCAAACAGCAGAGGAACATTTGTCAAAATCCTTTGAGATTATCGACGATAATATGGTGGTAGAAAAGGATATCTTTTTCCATACCATGTGTGAACACCACTTTCTACCATTTTATGGGAGAGCGCATATTGCCTACATTCCAGATGGTCGTGTGGCAGGTTTGTCTAAGCTAGCCCGTACGGTTGAAGTTTATTCTAAAAAGCCGCAAATTCAAGAACGTTTGAATATCGAAGTGGCCGATGCCTTGATGGAGTATCTAGGTGCTAAAGGAGCCTTTGTTGTTATTGAGGCGGAACATATGTGTATGAGCATGCGTGGTGTAAGAAAACCTGGCACTGCAACCTTGACGACAGTAGCTCGTGGTCTATTTGAAACAGATAAGGATCTTCGAGATCAGGCTTATCGTTTAATGGGACTATAAAAAAGAATCCGCTTTGGGCGGATTTTTCTAGAAAGGAATCATTATGGATCAACTGCAGATTAAGGATTTGGAAATTTTTGCCTATCATGGTCTCTTCCCTAGTGAGAAAGAATTGGGGCAGAAGTTTGTCGTTTCAGCCATCCTATCCTATGATATGACCAAGGCGGCTACAGACTTGGATTTAACGGCCTCTGTTCATTATGGAGAATTGTGTCAGCAGTGGACGTCTTGGTTTCAGGAAAAAACTGAGGACCTGATTGAAACGGTAGCTTACAAGTTGGTAGAACGTACTTTTGAGACCTATCCTCTTGTCCAAGAAATTAAGTTGGAACTGAAAAAACCTTGGGCGCCAGTGCATTTGCCACTAGATACTTGTTCGGTGACTATTCATCGTCGTAAGCAACGGGCCTTTATCGCCCTAGGGAGCAATATGGGGGATAAGCAAGCGAACTTGGAGCAAGCCATTGACAAACTGCGAGCTCGTGGCATACATATTCTCAAAGAGTCCAGTGTCTTAGCGACGGAGCCTTGGGGTGGAGTGGAGCAGGATAGCTTTGCCAATCAAGTGGTTGAGGTGGAAACCTGGTTGCCCGCACCAGTCTTGTTAGAAACCTTGTTGGCTATTGAGGCAGAGCTGGGACGAGTTAGAGAAGTGCATTGGGGACCTCGTTTGATTGATTTGGACTTGCTCTTTGTGGAGGATCAGGTCATTTATACAGACAAGCTTATCTTGCCTCATCCTTACATAGCGGAACGCCTTTTTGTTCTTGAGTCTCTACAAGAAATTGCGCCTCATTTTATCCATCCGACATTAAAGCAACCTATTCGCAACTTGTATAATGCTTTGAAAAAATAGAAAAAACTCTAGTTTTCAGTCGTTTGTAACTGAAGGCTAGAGTTTTTAAAATAGGTCGTTTTCTTCTGGGAGAAGGATAGTTTCTCTACCATCCATGTCTAAAACCAGTACTCTTGGCGGATAAAGAGGGTCAAAGGGATGGTTGAAGTCAAAATCAATGGCTGTAGGGAGGTGTTGACTTGAAAAGTGGAAGGTAATTTTTCCTTGGTTATTGAGTAATTGAAACTCGAGTTCTTCTTCCAGTTCAAAGACATTTTTTAAGAAGTGGTCGATGATATACCAAAAAGAGTCAATGACATCATCAGGCAAGTTGGTAACAATACCAAAACTAGCAGACCGCATCTGGGTATTAGTAAAAGCCATATCTCTGCCCCCTTTCTTTTCCCTTATCATACAGCAAATAGGATTAAAAATCAAGAAAAGGCGATTTTTTCTTCATAAACATAGTTTTCTATGAAATTTTTTTCAAACAATCTTCAAAAAATGCTTGAAAGTGTTTACAAATAGTGATAAAATGGAATAAGTAGAATCATGAAAACGAAATTTTCATACCGTCTCTTTTTTGGAGTCTCGTGAGGTATGATATAGAAAGGAAATGGAATGAATACAGACGATACAGTAACGATTTATGATGTCGCCCGTGAAGCAGGGGTTTCAATGGCGACGGTTAGCCGTGTAGTTAATGGCAATAAAAATGTAAAAGAGAATACTCGTAAAAAAGTGCTTGAGGTGATTGATCGTTTGGATTACCGTCCAAATGCCGTAGCGCGTGGTCTTGCAAGTAAAAAGACAACCACTGTCGGTGTCGTGATCCCAAATATCACTAATGGTTATTTCTCAACGCTTGCTAAGGGGATTGATGATATCGCTGAAATGTACAAGTATAATATCGTCCTTGCTAACAGTGATGAGGATGATGACAAGGAAGTTTCAGTGGTCAATACCCTGTTTTCTAAGCAAGTGGATGGTATCATCTTTATGGGTTACCACTTGACTGAAAAAATTCGTTCAGAGTTTTCTCGATCTCGAACACCAGTTGTTCTTGCGGGAACAGTAGATGTAGAACACCAACTTCCAAGTGTTAATATTGACTATAAACAAGCTACGATTGACGCAGTGACCTACCTTGCTAAAGAAAATGAACGCATTGCTTTTGTTAGCGGTCCACTGGTGGATGATATCAATGGTAAGGTTCGTTTGGTTGGCTACAAGGAAGCCTTGAAAAAAGCAGGTATTTCTTATAGCGAAGGATTGGTATTTGAGTCTAAATACACTTATGAAGATGGCTATGCCTTGGCAGAGCGTTTAATTTCATCAAACGCAACTGCAGCAGTTGTAACCGGTGATGAATTGGCAGCAGGTGTCTTGAATGGTTTGGCTGACCACGGTGTATCAGTACCGGAAGAGTTTGAAATCATTACTAGTGATGATTCACAAATCTCACGTTTTACCCGTCCAAACTTGACAACTATTGCCCAACCTCTTTATGACCTTGGTGCTATTAGTATGCGTATGTTGACTAAGATTATGCACAAGGAAGAGTTGGAAGAACGTGAAGTTCTCTTGCCTCATGGTTTGACAGAACGTCGTTCAACACGAAAACGGAAATAGAAAAAATCAGGGAATCGTGAAGATTTCCTGATTTTGTTTTCTAGAGAAGGAGTTATACGCAATGAAAATCAAAGAGCAAACCAGGAAGCTAGCCGCAGGTTACTCCAAGCACTGCTTTGAGGTTGTAGATAGAACTGACACAGTCAGTAACCATACATACTGTAAGGCGACGCTGACATAGTTTGAAGAGATTTTCGAAGAGTATTAGCCTTCCATATAGTCTTTTAAGGCTTGCCCTGTTAATCCGGCATTGAGGGCGATGAGGAGTTTCAAGCGGGCTTTTTGGGCGTTGAGTTCTTTAACAAAGAAGACACCAGATTTTTGCAACTGCACGCCCCCACCTTGGTAGGCATAGACAGGTTCTGCAATACCGTTAAAGCATCGTGAAACCAGGGCGACTGGGATTCCTTTTTGTAGAAGGCTTTCTAATTTTTGAGCCGTTTCTTTGGGAATATTACCAGCTCCGAAGGCTTGGATAATCAAACCGTCCAATTGTTCCAAATCCAGCATATCAATCAGCTCATCTGTCATACCAGCATAAGCTGAGATGATAGGGACTAATCCTTGTATGTGATCGAGGTCAAAGCGGACACGGGGCTCAGCTGTTTTAAAGTAGAGGATTTCCTGTTTCATGATGAGACCAAGGGGCCCGTGTGTTGGAGTCTGGAAGGTGCTGACGTTGGTTGTATGTGTTTTAGTAACATACTTGGCAGCGTGGATTTCATCGTTCATAACAACCAAAACTCCTTTGTCAGCAGCCCTGTCATCGCTAGCCACCCTTAAAGCACTCAGATAATTATAAACACCGTCACTACCGAGTTCGTTAGAGCTGCGCATGGCACCTGTTAGAACGATAGGCATATGGGGAATTTCCATGGTATCAAGGAAATAGGCTGTTTCCTCTAGAGTATCGGTCCCGTGTGTGATTACCACTCCATCGTAGTTAGCAGCTTCCTCTTTAATTTTCTGGTAGAGGGTCAGCATATGCTTGGGCTTGATATGGGGGCTTGGCAGGTTAAAAAAGTCTAGGGCGTGGACTTGGATTCCTTCAAGAGGATTGGACACATGGTTCATAGGATTATCTGAACTAGTCACAACAGCGCCAGAAGCATCGGCTTGCATGGAAATAGTCCCACCAGTATGTAAAACAAGGATTTTCTTAGGCATGATTTACTCACTCTTTCTGAAATGTGGTATAATCATTGTATCACAAAAGGGGAGATTGGGATAGGATGGAAGTCAAAGCTGTTTTTTTTGATATCGATGGAACCTTGGTTAACGATCGCAAGAGTGTTTTGAAATCCACTAAGGACGCGATTAAAATTGTCAAAGAGCAAGGGGTACTGGTTGGCGTAGCGACAGGTAGAGGACCTTTTTTTGTTAAGGAATTGATGGACGATTTGGATCTGGACTTTGCGGTAACCTACAATGGCCAGTATATCTTTAATAAGGAAAGAGTCTTGTTCACGAGCCCAATTTCCAAGTTACATTTGCGTCATCTAATTACTTATGCTAAAAAAGAGGGCAAGGAGATTGCCCTAGGGACCAAGGATGCGATGTTGGGTTCTAAAATCATGTCCTTTGGTTTGGGTTCTTTTTCCCAACGAATTAGTCGCTTCGTTCCCTCAGTTTTAACTCGGACGGTGAGTCATTCCTTTAATCGTATGGTCAGCAAGGTTGTTCCCCAAAAGGAAGAAGACCTGCTTCATCTGATGAATCAGCCTATCTACCAAGTTTTGATGCTGATGACGCCAGAAGAATCTGAGAAGGCGGCAGATGATTTTGAAGACTTGAAATTGACACGTAGTAATCCTTTTGCAGCGGATGTCATCAATCAAGGAAACTCTAAATTAGAAGGCATTAGACGAGTTGGGAAAGAATATGGTTTTGATCTCAACCAAGTCATGGCCTTTGGTGACTCAGATAACGACCTAGAAATGCTGGCGGGTGTCGGTATGTCGGTCGCTATGGGAAATGGTAGTAGCAGTGTCAAGGAAGTTGCTAAGCACATTACCACTAGCAATCAACAGGATGGAATTCACAAGGCTCTGGAACATTTTGGTGTTCTAGCTTCAGAAAAGGTCTTTGTCAGCCGTGACTATCATTTCAATAAGGTCAAGACCTTCCACCACATGATGGATGAACGAACCCAAGAAGAACCTCGAGCTTGGGATTTAAAAGGTGCAACCCACAGGGCTGGCTTTAAAATAGAAGAATTGGTGGAGTTTGTTCGAGCTGCTAGTCCTTCTGAAGAGGATTTTGGTCAAGCTCTATCACAACTTCATCAAGCTCTTGATAAGGCAGCAGATAAGGTAGCTAAGAAGACGCCTGCCCAGCAAGATTTGATAGGTCAGGTTGATGCCTTGATTGACACGCTTTATTTCACCTACGGTAGTTTTGTCTTGATGGGGGTTGACCCAGAACGTATTTTTGATATCGTCCATCAGGCCAATATGGGGAAAATTTTCCCAGATGGCAAGGCTCATTTTGATCCAGTGACCCACAAAATTTTAAAACCAGATGATTGGGAAGAAAAATATGCTCCAGAACCTGCTATTAAAAAGGAACTGCAGCGCCAGCTCAAGGCTTATGAACGTCATAAAGAGAGAAATAAATCGTAAACAAAAAGGAGCTCTGGGCTCCTTTTCTTCGTGATTATAAGGTTTTTTCTTGTTCTCTCACAACCAGCAAATCGACCTTAGCATGGCGGAGAATGTATTCAGATGAAGAGCCGACCAAGAGGCGTTCAAAGGCGTTGAGACCAGTTGCGCCAACGAGGATGAGGTCCACTTCCTCAGCATCGGGAATAGTACGTGCCAAGAGGGTCTTTGGATTTCCCATTTCAATGACGATATGAACATCTGTCACACCAGCATCTTTTGCACGTTTTTCGTACTCTTTCATCAGACTTTCAGCGTCGACTTGGAGTTCTTCGTAAACTTCAGCATCAAAGGTGGATACGCTTTGGAGTGCGCGTGTGTCAATGACATGAGCGATGGTGAGTTTTGCGTCGTTTCGTAGAGCAGAATGAACTCCCTTGACAAAAGCCAAGTCTGCTTCTTTAGAACCATCGATTGCGACCATAATATTTTGGTAACGTTGTGCCATAATGAAACCTCCTGAAATTTTCTTACTATAATTGTAAACCTTTTCACTATAGAAGTAAAGCAAAAAAAGTATTTTTCAAAAGAATGTTAGCGCTTAAAAACTATATAAATATATGATAAAATAAAAGAAAGGATAGCAGGAAAGAAGTGAAGGGAGGAAGAATGATGAAAAACTCTTTTCAAGAAACAAAAAAATCAAATTTCCTTTATTATGGAATCATCCTAGCTTCAGTCTTGATAGAAGTGATTATGATATGGCAATTAGAGAAGCTAATTCCGCTTCTCTATCCAGGTTTTATTGGCTTTTTAGTCTTTCACCTACTCTACCATCTGATATTATTCCTAGTTGCAAAAAGAAGTGGTCGCTGGGATTACTTGATGATATGGGGGCTTTTCCTCATGTTCAATCTTCTCTATGACTCCTTTCTAGGCTTGCTTTTTCTAGGTTTATCTTTTGGTATGTGATGTTTTTTGGCAAAACACCTGCTATCTCCCCTGTCTTGACTTCGCTTTTAGTGAGGCTTTTCTTCCATCTGAATCTAGTAACACATTTCAGTAAACTTGTCGCATTCTCTTTCTAGTGGTATAATGTTACTATCCTGATGAATTGAGGAAACAAGATGAAAGAATATAACAAGTCTAGTAAGTTAGAGCATGTTGCTTATGATATCCGTGGTCCTGTTTTGGAAGAAGCCATGCGAATGCGAGCAAACGGAGAAAAGATTTTACGTCTGAATACAGGAAATCCAGCAGAGTTTGGCTTTACAGCGCCAGATGAGGTCATTCATGACTTGATTATGAATGCGCGTGATAGTGAAGGGTATTCTGACTCTAAAGGGATTTTCTCAGCCCGTAAGGCCATCATGCAGTATTGCCAATTAAAGAAATTCCCAAACGTAGATATTGATGATATTTACCTTGGAAATGGTGTCAGTGAGCTGATTGTTATGTCCATGCAGGGGCTTTTGGATAATGGAGACGAGGTCTTGGTGCCTATGCCAGACTATCCTCTTTGGACAGCTGCTGTCAGCCTAGCTGGGGGAAATGCTGTTCACTACATCTGTGATGAAGCTGCAGAATGGTACCCAGATATTGACGATATCAAGTCAAAAATCACTTCCAATACTAAGGCAATCATCCTTATCAATCCAAATAACCCAACTGGAGCCCTTTATCCTAAAGAACTCTTGCTGGAGATTATTGAGATTGCCCGTCAAAATGATTTGATTATCTTTGCGGATGAAATCTATGACCGCATGGTCATGGATGGGCATGTGCATACGCCTGTGGCTAGCTTGGCACCAGATGTCTTCTGTGTCAGCATGAATGGTCTGTCAAAATCTCACCGTATTGCTGGTTTCCGTGTGGGTTGGATGGTCCTGTCTGGTCCTAAGACACACGTTAAAGGCTATATCGAAGGGCTCAATATGTTGTCCAATATGCGCCTTTGCTCTAACGTTTTGGCCCAACAAGTCGTACAAACTTCCTTGGGTGGCCACCAATCTGTTGATGAACTGCTCCTTCCTGGTGGACGAATTTACGAGCAAAGAAATTTCATTTACAATGCTATTCAAGAGATTCCAGGTTTGTCTGCTGTTAAACCCAAGGCTGGACTCTATATCTTCCCCAAAATCGACCGAAATATGTACCGTATCGATGATGATGAGCAGTTTGTCCTTGATTTCTTGAAGCAGGAAAAGGTTCTCTTGGTTCATGGTCGAGGCTTTAACTGGCAGGAACCAGACCACTTCCGTATCGTTTATCTTCCTCGTGTTGATGAACTAGCCCAAATCCAAGAAAAGATGACTCGTTTCTTGAAACAGTATCGCAGATAGGGCTTACATCAGAAAAAGCGTTAAAAAGCTGGAAACATTTGCCTAGAGCTATTGACAAAAGTAAAAGAATCAGATAGAATAGTAAAGTATGTTTAGTAACTGATCACTTTATAGCCGGCTAAACGAATACAAAATCTATGAGGAGGTATTCATCGTGAAACGTACTTATCAACCAAGTAAACTTCGTCGTGCGCGCAAACACGGATTCCGTAACCGTATGTCAACTAAAAACGGTCGTCGCGTATTGGCAGCTCGTCGTCGTAAAGGACGCAAAGTTTTGGCTGCATAATCCAAACGAACCATATCAAAAATCAGTAGGAACTCGAGTCTACTGATTTTTATTTTTGTAAAAAAGTACAAAAGGCTTTATATTTTTGCTTGAATGGTGTATAATATTTCACATACTGTAAAAAATGGAGAATAATCATGAAGAAATCAAAAGTGATGCTGTTTGGAGCTATGGCTTTGACAGCAGGTCTAGCTCTAGCAGCGTGTGGATCATCTCAATCAAGTAATGCTGACAAGACTTACTCTTATATCTTTGTCAATAACCCAGATACCTTGGATTATATTACCTCTACCCGAGACTCTACATCTAGTATCACAACTAACTTGATTGATGGTTTGTTGGAAAATGACCAGTATGGCAATCTCATTCCATCTATGGCTGAGTCATGGACTGTGTCAAAAGATGGCTTGACTTACACTTATAAGATCCGTCAGGAGGCAAAATGGTACACTTCTGAAGGAGAAGAGTATGCGGATGTAACGGCTCATGACTTTGTGACTGGTCTTAAGTATGCTGCTGATAAAAAGGCTGAAAACTTGTACTTGGTACAAGACTCTATCAAGGGTCTAGCAGACTATGTTGAAGGGAAATCATCTGATTTTGGAACTGTTGGTGTAAAGGCAGTGGATGATTACACTCTCCAATATACCCTCAACCAACCTGAAACTTATTGGAACTCTAAAACAACAGCAAGTATTCTTAGTCCTGTAAATGAAGCCTTCTTGAAGTCTAAGGGAGATGACTTTGGAAGTGTGACACCATCAAGTATCTTGTCAAATGGTCCTTACTTGTTTAAGTCCTTCACATCCAAATCTTTGATTGAGTTTGACAAAAATCCTAACTATTGGGATAAGGACAATGTCAAAATTGAGAAAGTGAAGCTCTCTTTCTTTGACGGTTCTGACCAAGACAGCATTGCAAGAGGTTTCTTGGATGGTAACTATACAGACGGCCGTATTTTCCCAACCAGTTCAGTCTTTGCTGAACTCAAGAAGGGAAATGAGGACAAGATTACCTATACACCGCAAAACTCAGTTACTTTCTATTATCTTTTCAACGTGAATCGTCAAAGCTACAAGCAGACTATGAAACAGTCTGATAAGGAAAAGACAGATTCACGTGTAGCTATGCAAAATAAGGATTTCCGTCAGGCTATCAACTTTGCCTTTGACCGTCATGCTTATGCAGCACAGACAAATGGTGAAGATGGAGCAGACCGTATCTTGCGTAACACGATTACACCAAGTAACTTTGTCCAAGTTGGCGATAAGAACTTCGGTGATATTGTCAATGAAAAAGTTGTCAACTATGGTAAAGATTGGGCAAATATCAACCTAAACGATGGTAAGCAAGCCTTCTTGAATCCTGAAAAGGCTAAGGAGAAGTTTGCTAAGGCCAAAGAAAGTCTGCAAGCTCAGGGAGTAACTTTCCCAATTCATTTGGATATGCCAGTTGACCAGACTGCTAAGTTGGATGTGCAACAGGCTGGTTCTTTCAAACAAACAGTAGAAGCCACTCTTGGTAAGGATAATGTAGTCATTGATGTTATCCAACTTTCTCCAGATGAAAAAGACCAGGCAACCTACTTTGCAGATACAGCAGAACAAAAAGACTACGATATCGACATCTCAGGATGGGGTGGAGATTACTCAGATCCTAAGACTTACCTAGCCATCCTTGATCCAGAGACAGGTTCTCAGTTGAAAAACATGGGCTTGACTGAAGGAAAAGACAAGGAAGTTAAGGATAAGATTGGTCTTTCTGACTACAAGAAACTCTTGGATGAGGCTGACGCTGAAATCACAGATACTCAAGCTCGTTATGAAAAATACGCTGAAGCCCAAGCTTGGTTGACAGATAGCGCCTTGTTCCTACCAGTTCAAAGTGGTGGAGCCAACCCAATCTTCCGTAAGACTGTACCGTTTACAGGCCCATTCTCATTTGTGGGCCATAAGGGAAATGCAGACAACTATAAATATGTTGAATTGCAAAAAGAGCCAGTAACTGCTAAACAGTACCAAGAACTCTATGAAAAATGGCTAAAAGAAAAAGCTGAGTCAAATAAAAAAGCTCAGGAAGATTTAGCTAATCACATTCAATAGTATTCCTAGTCATGCTTTTCAGTTAATACTCTTCGAAAATCTCTTCAAACCACGTCAGCGTTGCCTTACCGTATATATGTGACTGACTTCGTCAGTTTCATCTGCAACCTCAAAACAGTGTTTTGAGCTGACTTCGTCAGTTTCATCTGCAACCTCAAAACAGTGTTTTGAGCTGACTTCGTCAGTTTCATCTACAACCTCAAAGCAGTGCTTTGAGCAGCCTGCGGCTAGCTTCCTAGTTTGCTCTTTGATTTTCATTGAGTATAAGCATAGTGGCTGGATTCAGAAAAAGGCCTTACCAGAGCTTCTTGCTTCTGGTAGGGCCTTTTCTTTATTCTTTTAAGTGATAAGAGTAGCTAGCGACAACGACGTCTTGGTGCCAGCGAAGGGCGTATTTAAGCTGGAGCCTCATCTGATTGTGCAGATATTTTGCCAAGGTTTATTAGGGATAAACTGGGGTACCAGGACAGTGACTGTATAGTTCTTTTTCTGGGCTTCCTCGGAAATACGTTTGACATACTTGACAGTAGGCGTGATGATATCGCGATAGCTGGTCTTGATATTTTTCAGAGTAATGGTTGGGAAGTAATCGGCAAATTCTTGGAGAATTTCTTGGTCTTTTTCTGCTGTTTCCTTAGTAGAGATATGCATGGCTAAGACTTCGTCACCAATACTTTGGGCGTAGTTAATGGCTCCAACACTGACGCGGGTGACATTTCCCACTAGGACGAGGACCAGATTGCCATCGTAGGTACGTTTTTCGATTCCTTCATAGAGACGCAGTTGTTGGGCCACTTTTTGGTAATGACTGTGAATGGCCAAGAAGAGTAGGGTGAGTACGAGAATAATCGGGAAGAAAGGCCAGATATCACTGAGACGGAAAAAGAGCAGGATCAGCACGATAGCGTAGCAAATGATGGCCCCAAGGATATTGGCAAGGGCAGGTTTTAAGAAATTTGCCCCCTTTTCTTTTTTCCAATGACGAATCATCCCAGTCTGAGAAAGGGCAAAGGGAACGAAGACCCCGATAGTATAAAGGGGAATCAAACGTTCGGTATTGCCATTAAAAATGAGAAGAAGAATCATAGCCCCAAATGCCAGAGTTAAAATTCCATTAGAGTAGCCTAGGCGGTCTCCTTTTTCCATAAAGAGGTGGGGCATGTATTTGTTTTTAGCCATATTGTAGGCTAGCATAGGGAAGGCTGAAAAGCCAGTATTAGCAGCTACGGCTAAAATCAAAGCTGTGGAGAATTGGAAGGTATAATAGCCAAGGTGACCTAAGAAAGAATCGCCAAGGATGCCTTGAGCCATCTGTGAGAGGATGGTTTCTCCGTGTTGAGGCATAATCCCCATCCAGTAGTTTAGGAAGGTGATACCAGCAAAAAGAAAACCTAAAATCAGTGACATGATGGTCAAGGTCTGAGCAGCATTTTTTTCTTTCGGAACCTTGAAAAATGGAACGGCGTTTGAAATAGCTTCAACCCCTGTCAGAGAGGCAGAGCCGCTGGTAAAAGCTCTTAGAATGAGAACGATAGACAGACTCGGTACAGCATGGCCGATAGGTGAAGTCGCCTGATAGCTGAGAGAACCTGTCACTAGTTGAAAAATTCCATAGAGCAAGAGAAAGACAGTACTAATGATAAAGAGATAGACAGGAATCATTAGTGAACTGGCAGATTCTTTCAACCCCCGTAAGTTCAAGAGCATGAGCAAGCAAACTAGAAAAATGGAGATGTGGAGGTTATAAGGGTGGAGGGCAGGGAGGGCTGCTGTGATAGCGTCAGCTCCAGATGATACCGATACTGCCACAGTCAGCATGTAGTCAACCAGCAGACTGCCTCCAGCAATCAAGCCTAGCTCGGGCGATAGATTTTCTCGAGTAACCATATAGGCCCCTCCTCCTTGAGGATAGGCGTGGATGATTTGACGGTAGGAAACAGTCAGACTGGCCAGGAGTAGGAGGACAAAAAGGCCGATAGGGAGGCTCCACCATATAGCAAGTGGAGAGAGACTAGCCAAGACGAGGACTACTTGCTCAGGTCCATAGGCAATGGAAGACAGAGCGTCGCTTGACAACATGGCCAGTGCCTGCATTTTTCCCAGTAGCCCTCCCTCGCCTTCGGTTAAGGACTTAAGAGGACGACCGATAAAGGTCTGTTTTAATTTTGTAAACATGGTCATTTCCTTTTCTGAAAATTTCAATAAGTGCTATTATACTGCTTTGAAAAAATAGCGTCAAGAGACGAAGATGGATTTTAGAATATTTTTTACAGATGAGGAGAGAGGGTAGTTTTTTGGTATAATAGAAGATAGAAAACGAGGTTAGAAGAGATGATTTTTGATACACATACACACTTGAATGTAGAAGAATTTGCGGGTCGTGAGGCAGAAGAAATTGCCTTGGCTGCTGAGATGGGTGTGACACAGATGAATATTGTTGGTTTTGATGAACCGACGATTGAGCGTGCTTTGGAGTTGGTGGATGAATATGACCAACTCTATGCGACGATTGGCTGGCATCCGACGGAAGCAGGGACTTACACAGACGAGGTCGAAACTTACTTGCTTGAAAAACTAAAACATCCCAAGGTCGTTGCCTTGGGTGAGATTGGTTTGGACTATCATTGGATGACAGCGCCTAAGGAAGTGCAGGAGCAGGTTTTTCGCCGTCAGATTCAGTTATCTAAGGATTTGGATTTGCCTTTTGTTGTCCATACTCGTGATGCGCTGGAAGATACCTATGAAATTATCAAGAGCGAGGGAGTTGGTCCTCGTGGTGGTATCATGCATTCTTTCTCAGGAACTCTTGAATGGGCAGAGAAGTTTGTCGCGCTTGGTATGACCATTTCCTTCTCAGGAGTGGTGACTTTTAAGAAGGCAACTGATATCCAAGAAGTAGCTAAAGAGTTACCTTTGGACAAGATTTTGGTGGAAACAGATGCGCCTTACCTAGCACCTGTACCCAAGCGTGGTCGCGAAAACAAAACAGCCTATACTCGCTATGTAGTAGATTTTATAGCGGATTTGCGTGGCATGACGGCTGAGGAGTTAGCAGCAGCAACGACTGCAAATGCAGAGCGAATTTTTGGATTGGACAACAAGTAATGAAAGAAAAAATTTCCCAAGTCATCGTGGTTGAAGGTCGCGATGATACGGCCAATCTCAAACGTTATTTCGAGGTAGAGACCTATGAGACTCGAGGTTCTGCCATCAATGACCAGGATATAGAGCGAATTCAGAGACTGCACAAACGCCATGGAGTCATTGTCTTTACAGACCCGGATTTTAATGGGGAGCGGATTCGGCGCATGGTTATGACGGCTATTCCAACAGTTCAGCATGCCTTTCTCAAGCGAGATGAAGCTGTTCCCAAATCCAAGACCAAGGGACGGTCTCTGGGAATTGAGCATGCCAGCTATGAAGACCTGAAAACGGCTCTCGCTCAGGTGACAGAACAATTTGAACATGAGAGTCAGTTTGACATCAGTCGTAGCGACTTGATCCGCCTTGGTTTTCTAGCAGGAGCAGATAGCCGTAAGCGACGAGAATATCTAGGAGAGGCTCTTCGTATTGGCTATTCCAACGGCAAGCAACTCCTCAAACGCCTAGAGTTATTTGGGGTCACCTTGGTAGAAGTGGAAGAAGCTATGAAATCTTATGAGAACAGCTAAGCAGACCCCAAATGTAAGGGGAATGTGTTACAATAGTAGTAACAGATAATAGAAAAGAGAATAGATGAGAATTGCAGATTATAGCGTGACCAAGGCAGTGCTGGAGCGTCACGGTTTTACCTTTAAAAAGTCCTTCGGACAAAATTTCTTGACGGATACCAATATCCTTCAAAAAATCGTGGATACGGCTGAAATTGATGATCAAGTCAATGTTATAGAAATCGGGCCAGGGATTGGCGCCTTGACAGAATTTTTGGCTGAGCGTGCAGCTCAAGTCATGGCCTTTGAGATTGACCACCGTTTGGTACCGATTTTGGCAGATACTCTTCGTGATTTTGATAATGTGACAGTGGTCAACGAGGACATTCTCAAAGTGGATTTAGCGCAACATATCCAGAATTTCAAAAATCCTGAATTGCCGATCAAGGTAGTAGCCAACTTGCCTTACTACATCACGACGCCTATTCTCATGCACTTGATCGAGAGTGGCATTCCTTTTAGTGAGTTTGTGGTCATGATGCAAAAAGAAGTGGCGGATCGGATCTCAGCACAGCCCAATACCAAGGCTTATGGTAGCTTGTCGATTGCGGTGCAGTATTACATGACTGCCAAGGTTGCCTTTATCGTGCCTCGTACGGTCTTTGTGCCAGCGCCAAATGTGGACTCAGCCATTTTAAAAATGGTGCGTCGTCCAGAGCCAGCTGTAGCAGTAGAAGACGAGAACTTCTTCTTTAAGGTTTCCAAGGCTAGTTTCACCCATCGCCGTAAGACCTTGTGGAACAATTTGACAGGTTACTTTGGTAAGACTGAAGAGGTCAAGGATAAGTTAAGTAAGGCCTTAGATCAAGCGGGCTTGTTACCAAGTGTACGTGGGGAAGCCCTCAGCTTGGCAGAATTTGCCAGTCTAGCAGACGCACTTAAAGGGCAAGGACTCTAAGATGCAGGGACAAATCATTAAAGCCTTGGCAGGCTTCTACTATGTGGAGAGTGATGGCCAGGTTTATCAGACGCGCGCGCGTGGGAATTTCCGTAAAAAAGGCCATACCCCTTACGTTGGGGATTGGGTAGATTTCTCTGCCGAGGAAAATTCAGAAGGCTATATTCTCAAGATTTACGAACGGAAAAACAGTCTGGTCCGTCCGCCTATTGTCAATATTGACCAAGCCGTGGTGATCATGTCCATCAAGGAACCAGACTTCAACAGTAATTTGCTGGATCGGTTCTTGGTTCTTTTGGAGCACAAGGGTATCCATCCCATCATTTATATTTCTAAAATGGACCTACTGGAAGATCGGTCAGAACTGGATTTTTACCAGCAGACCTATGGTGACATTGGCTATGACTTTGTGATCAGTAAAGAGGAACTCCTGCCTTTGTTAACAGGAAAAGTGACGGTCTTTATGGGGCAGACAGGTGTTGGGAAATCAACCCTCCTCAATAAAATCGCACCAGATCTTAATCTTGAAACAGGGGAAATCTCAGACAGTCTAGGTCGTGGCCGTCATACCACTCGAGCTGTTAGTTTTTATAACCTCAATGGGGGTAAAATCGCGGACACACCAGGCTTTTCATCCTTGGATTATGAAGTATCAACGGCTGAAGACCTCAATCAGGCTTTTCCAGAGCTTGCTAGTGTCAGCCGAGACTGCAAGTTTCGTAGCTGTACCCATACCCACGAGCCTTCTTGCGCGGTTAAACCAGCTTTCGAAGAGGGGATCATTGCGTCCTTCCGTTTTGATAATTACCTGCAATTCCTCAGTGAAATTGAAAATCGCAGAGAAACCTATAAAAAAGTCAGCAAAAAAATTCCAAAATAAGGAGAAACCTATGTCTCAATACAAGATTGCTCCGTCAATTCTGGCAGCAGATTATGCCAACTTTGAACGTGAAATCAAACGCCTAGAAGCAACTGGGGCAGAATATGCCCATATCGATATCATGGATGGTCATTTTGTACCACAAATTAGTTTTGGTGCAGGTGTGGTCGAAGCTCTTCGCCCTCATAGTAAGATGGTCTTTGACTGCCATTTGATGGTAGCCAATCCTGAACATCATCTGGAAGATTTTGCGCGTGCAGGAGCAGATATCATCAGTATCCATGTGGAAGCAACGCCTCATATCCATGGTGCTCTCCAAAAGATTCGTTCGCTTGGTGTCAAACCTTCGGTTGTCATCAATCCTGGTACGCCTGTTGAAGCCATTAAGCACGTCCTTCATCTAGTTGACCAAGTCTTAGTCATGACAGTGAACCCTGGCTTCGGTGGGCAAGCTTTTCTACCTGAAACCATGGATAAGATTCGTGAGTTGGTTGCCCTTCGTGATGCAAAAGGCTTGAACTGTGAAATCGAAGTGGATGGTGGGATTGATGACCAAACTATTGCTCAAGCCAAAGAAGCTGGTGCGACTGTTTTTGTGGCAGGTTCTTATGTCTTTAAGGGAGATGTCAATGAGCGAGTACAAACTCTCAGAAAACAACTGGACTAGAGTTGCCGTTTTTGCAGGCGGAGACCGCGGTCATTATCGGACGGATTTTGATTGCTTTGTCGGTGTGGATCGAGGCTCACTTTGGGTCTTGGAAGAAGGACTTCCTCTCGCCCTAGCAGTTGGGGATTTTGATTCTGTAACGGAAGAAGAGCGACAGTTGATTCAAAAACGTGCCCGGCATTTTGTTCAAGCGCGACCAGAAAAAGATGATACTGATTTGGAATTGGCTCTCTTAACCATCTTCGAGCAAAATCCTCAGGCCCAGGTTACTATTTTCGGTGCTTTGGGTGGCCGTATTGACCATATGCTGGCTAATGTCTTTCTGCCTAGCAATCCCAAGCTGGCACCTTATATGCGTCAGATAGCGATTGAGGACGGGCAAAATTTGATTGCCTATTGTTCAGAAGGAACCAGTCAGCTTGAACCGCGTTCAGACTACGACTATCTAGCCTTTATGCCAGTTCGGGATAGCCAGCTGACAATTCTTGGTGCCAAGTATGAGTTGACAGAGGAAAATTTTTTCTTTAAAAAAGTGTACGCTTCTAACGAATATATAGATAGGGAAGTTTTGGTGACTTGCCCAGATGGCTATGTGGTTGTCTTGCATAGCAAGGACAGGAGGTAGGATGGAAAGTTTATTAGTTCTATTATTAATTGCCAACCTAGCTGGACTCTTTCTGATTTGGCGGAGGCAGGATAAACAGGAAAAACATCTGACCAAGAGCTTGGAGGATCAGGCAGATCATCTGTCAGACCAGTTGGATTACCGTTTTGAACAAGCCAGACAAGCCAATCAGTTAGATCAAAAAGATTTGGAAGTGGCTGTCAGTGACCGTTTGCAAGAAGTGCGAATGGAATTGCACCAAGGTCTAGCTCAGGTCCGTCAAGAAATGACAGACAATCTCCTCCAAACTAGGGATAAGACTGACCAACGCCTCCAAGCCTTGCAGGAATCAAACGAGCAACGTTTGGAACAAATGCGCCAAACGGTCGAGGAAAAGTTAGAAAAGACCTTGCAGACGCGCTTGCAAGCTTCCTTCGAGACAGTTTCCAAGCAATTGGAGTCGGTCAATCGTGGTCTGGGAGAAATGCAGACAGTCGCCCGTGATGTCGGTGCTCTTAATAAGGTTCTCTCTGGAACCAAAACGAGAGGAATTTTGGGAGAATTGCAACTGGGGCAAATCATTGAAGACATCATGACCCCTGCTCAGTATGAACGAGAATACGTAACAGTTGAGAACTCCAGCGAGCGAGTAGAGTATGCCATCAAGTTACCTGGGCAAGGCGACCAGGAATATGTCTACCTGCCGATTGACTCCAAGTTTCCACTGGCAGATTATTACCGCCTAGAAGAGGCCTATGAAGCAGGTGATAAGGATGAAATCGAACGTTGTCGTAAGTCGCTTTTAGCAAGCGTCAAGCGCTTTGCCAAGGATATCAGGAACAAGTACATAGCACCACCTCGGACAACCAATTTTGGAGTCTTGTTTGTTCCGACAGAGGGACTCTACTCAGAAATCGTCCGCAATCCGATCTTCTTTGATGATTTGAGGCGGGAGGAGCAGATTATTGTCGCTGGACCTAGTACCCTGTCAGCCCTGCTTAATTCCCTATCAGTTGGCTTCAAAACCCTCAATATCCAAAAGAGTGCCGACCATATCAGTAAGACCCTTGCTAGTGTCAAGACCGAGTTTGGCAAGTTTGGTGGCATTCTGGTCAAGGCACAAAAACATCTTCAACATGCCTCTGGCAATATTGATGAATTATTAAACCGTCGCACTACAGCTATCGAGCGAACGCTCCGTCACATTGAGTTATCAGAAGGTGAGCCTGCGCTTGATCTACTCCATTTCCAATAAGATGAGGAAGAATATGAAGATTAGTCACATGAAAAAAGATGAGCTGTTTGAAGGCTTTTACCTAATCAAGTCAGCTGATTTGAGACAGACACGAGCTGGGAAAAACTACCTGGCCTTTACCTTCCAAGATGATAGTGGCGAGATTGAAGGGAAACTCTGGGATGCCCAACCTCATAACGTTGAGGCCTTTACCGCAGGTAAGGTTGTTCACATGAAAGGGCGCCGAGAAGTTTATAACAACACCCCTCAGGTCAATCAAATCACCCTACGCTTGCCTCAACCTGGCGAACCCAATGATCCAGCTGATTTCAAGGTCAAGTCGCCAGTTGATGTCAAGGAAATCCGTGACTATATGGCGCAAATGATTTTTAAAATTGAAAATCCTGTTTGGCAACGGATTGTCCGAAAGCTCTACACCAAGTATGATAAGGAATTTTACTCCTATCCAGCTGCCAAGACAAACCATCATGCCTTTGAAACGGGTTTAGCCTATCATACGGCGACCATGGTGCGCTTGGCCGATGTCATTAGCGAGATTTATCCTCAGCTCAATAAGAGCCTGCTCTATGCGGGGATTATGTTGCATGACTTGGCCAAAGTCATTGAGTTGACGGGACCAGACCAGACTGAGTATACAGTGCGAGGCAATCTCATTGGACATATCGCTCTGATTGATAGTGAAATTACTAAGACAGTGATGGAACTCGGCATCGATGATACCAAGGAAGAAGTCGTTCTGCTTCGCCACGTTATTCTCAGCCACCACGGTTTACTAGAGTATGGAAGTCCAGTTCGTCCACGTATCATGGAGGCAGAGATTATCCATATGATTGATAATCTGGATGCTAGCATGATGATGATGTCAACAGCTCTGGCTTTGGTGGATAAAGGAGAGATGACCAATAAAATCTTCGCTATGGACAATCGTTCCTTCTATAAACCAGATTTAGATTAATAATTTAAGAAAAATGAGCATTTTTTAGGATAAGAATGTTCGTTTTTTTATGTGAATATGGTATAATGGATAAAATATCAAAATTAAATGAAATGGGAAATAGAAATGAAATTAAGAAGAAGTGATCGGATGGTTGTCATTTCCAACTATTTGATTAATAATCCTTATAAACTAACTAGTCTTAATACTTTTGCTGAAAAGTATGAATCTGCTAAATCATCCATCTCAGAAGATATCGTGATTATCAAACGTGCCTTTGAGGAAATCGAAATCGGCCACATCCAGACAGTTACTGGAGCTGGTGGAGGTGTCATCTTCACACCATCAATCTCAAGCCACGATGCCAAGGAAATGGTTGAGGACTTGCGTGCCAAGTTGTCAGAAAGTGACCGTATCTTGCCTGGTGGCTATATCTACTTGTCAGATTTGCTTAGCACACCAGCTATCTTGAAAAATATTGGCCGCATTATTGCCAAGAGCTTTATGGACCAAAAAATTGACGCGGTTATGACAGTAGCGACCAAGGGTGTGCCACTTGCAAATGCAGTTGCCAATGTCCTCAATGTTCCTTTTGTCATTGTGCGCCGTGACTTGAAAATTACCGAAGGTTCAACAGTCAGCGTCAACTATGTATCCGGTTCAAGTGGTGATCGTATTGAGAAAATGTTCCTTTCAAAACGCAGTCTCAAGGCAGGCAGCCGTGTCTTAATCGTAGATGACTTCTTGAAAGGCGGAGGGACGGTCAACGGGATGATCAGTCTTTTGCGTGAGTTTGATTCAGAATTAGCTGGTGTAGCCGTCTTTGCAGATAATGCCCAAGAAGAACGTGAAAAGCAGTTTGACTACAAGTCACTCTTGAAGGTAACCAATATTGATGTTAAGAACCAAGCCATCGATGTTGAGGTTGGCAATATCTTTGACGAAGATAAATAAGAGATAGAACTAAAGGTTGGAACGATTGTCCCAGCCTTTCTTTGCAAATAGAATAGAAGGAAACTTATGAAAACACCATTTATCAATAAAGAAGACTTAGAAGCGATTGTTGCCGAGTTCCCAACTCCCTTTCACTTGTATGATGAGAAGGGAATTCGTGAGAAGGCAAGAGCCGTCAACCAAGCCTTTTCGTGGAACAAGGGTTTTAAGGAATATTTTGCAGTTAAGGCTACTCCAACACCAGCTATCTTGAAAATCCTCCAAGAGGAAGGCTGTGGTGTGGACTGCTCTAGTTACGTGGAGCTCTTGATGAGCCATAAACTGGATTTCCCCGGTTCTGAGATCATGTTCTCTTCAAACAACACGCCAGACAAGGAATATGCCTATGCGCGTGAATTGGGTGCGACCATTAACTTGGATGCCTTTGAAGATATTGAACATCTGGAGCGTGCAGCAGGTATTCCAGAAATCATCTCTTGTCGTTACAATCCTGGCGGTGTTTTTGAACTGGGAACAGATATCATGGACAATCCTGGAGAAGCTAAGTTTGGAATGACTAAGGCGCAGCTCTTTGAAGCCTTTGCCATCTTGAAGGAAAAAGGAGCCAAGACGTTTGGAATTCACTCCTTCCTAGCATCCAATACGGTGACCCATCTCTATTATCCAGAGTTGGCGCGTCAGCTCTTTGAATTGGCTGTTGAAATCAAGGAAAATTTGGGTATTTCGCTAGACTTTATCAATCTTTCTGGCGGTATTGGTGTCAATTATCGTCCAGACCAGGAGCCAAATGATATTGCCTTGATTGGTGAGGGAGTTCGTAAGATTTATGAAGAGGTTCTTACACCAGCAGGTCTTGGTGAGATCAAGATTTTCACTGAATTGGGTCGCTTTATGTTGGCCCCTCACGGTGCTTTGGTCACAAGAGTCACTCATAAGAAGAAAACCTACCGTACCTATCTAGGTGTAGATGCATCAGCAGTCAACCTCATGCGTCCAGCCATGTATGGAGCCTACCACCATATCACCAATCTTACTCACCCAGATGGACCATTTGAAGTGGTAGATGTGGTTGGTTCACTCTGCGAAAACAATGATAAATTTGCAGTGAATCGCGAGTTACCTCATACAGAAATCGGTGATTTGCTGGTAATTCATGATACAGGTGCCCACGGTTTTTCAATGGGATACCAGTATAATGCCAAATTACGTTCTGCAGAAATCCTCTATACTGAAGAAGGCAAAGCCCGTCAAATCCGCCGTGCAGAGCGCCCTGAGGACTACTTTGCAACCTTGTATGGCTTTGATTTTGAAGAATAGAATGATAATTAATTGAAAATGAAATTGAAAAACAGATTGCTTTCTAAAAAATAGGCAAAAATCTTGTTTTTCCTTCAAGTCGTGATATAATAAAACTATAAAACGTTTTCAAGGAAGGTAACGATATGTCTGAAGAAACAATTGATTATGGACAAGTGACAGGAATGGTGCATTCGACAGAAAGCTTTGGTTCGGTAGATGGGCCTGGTATTCGCTTTATTGTCTTTTTGCAGGGCTGTCACATGCGTTGCCAGTATTGCCACAACCCGGACACTTGGGCTATGGAGTCCAATAAATCACGTGAACGGACAGTAGATGATGTCTTGACAGAGGCCTTGCGCTACCGCGGTTTCTGGGGAAATAAGGGTGGTATTACAGTCAGTGGAGGAGAAGCCCTCTTGCAGATTGATTTCTTGATTGCCCTCTTCACCAAGGCTAAGGAACAAGGAATCCACTGTACCTTGGATACCTGTGCTCTTCCTTTCCGTAATAAACCACGCTACCTTGAAAAATTTGACAAACTCATGGCTGTCACTGACTTGGTTCTCTTGGATATCAAGGAAATCAATGAAGAACAGCACAAGATTGTCACTAGCCAAACCAATAAAAACATTCTGGCCTGTGCCCAGTATCTATCAGATATTGGAAAACCTGTCTGGATTCGCCACGTGCTAGTTCCAGGTTTGACAGATAGAGATGATGACTTGATTGAACTTGGTAAGTTCGTCAAGACCCTCAAAAATGTTGATAAGTTTGAAATTCTGCCTTATCACACCATGGGAGAATTCAAGTGGCGTGAATTGGGAATTCCATATTCACTTGAAGGAGTCAAACCACCAACAGCAGATCGCGTGAAAAACGCTAAAAAACTCATGGATACCGAAAGTTATCAAGACTATATGAAACGTGTACATGGATAATAAAGGAGCCTGATGGAAACATCGGGCTTTTGACTAGCAAAAAGACTTAGCAAATCAGCTAAGCCTTTTTCTTCTTATCTCGAACGTTGTTTTCCAGCGTTGCGATTTTTGTGTTTTTTCTTGCTTGTGATAGCAGTTGGTTGTTCAGGGGTAACGTCTTTTCGTCCACTTGGTGTAGAGAAAGAACTTGCTTTTGGTGGGTTCTTTGCCAGTTCTTCACGGACTTTTTTGCGAAGTTTTGGACGAACGATATAGTTGACGATAAACTGTTGGAGAATCATCATGAAACCACCGACAACCCAGTAAAGAGTGACACTGGCTGGTGAAATGAGGGAGAAGACGACAATCGTGATTGGGCTCACGTAAGCCATTTTCTTGATTTGATCTCTTTGCGTTTCATCTTCTACTCCGTGAAGTGAAAGGAGCGATTGAAGATAGTAAAGGACACCTGCGCAGGCAACCAAAATCATACTTGGAGAACCTAGAGGAATGCCTAGGTAGCTTGCTTGAGCAACCCCTTCAGTATGTTGGGCAGCAAAGTAAATTGCAGAGAAGAAAGGCATTTGAAGGAGGATAGGGAAACATCCTACACCACCAAACATGCTGATGCCGTGTTCTTTTTGAGCAGCAAAGAGAGCTTGTTGGGCTTCGAGTTTTTCTTCTTGAGTAGTCGCTTCCTTGAGACGAGTTTGATGTGGCTCAAGGACGTGCTTGAGGGCGTTCATCTTTTCAGAGTGAAGCGTTGCCTTCCATGATTGGTAGATACCAAGCGGCAAGATAATCAAGCGCACGATAATGGTTACGATAATGATAGCCATACCAAAGCCTAGACCTTGATCGGTAGCGAAGTACTTGATAGCTTCAGCCATAGGCGCTCCGAAAGTATTCCAAATAAATCCTGTTGGCTCTCCTGTTGCTTTATCGACGCTAACACAGCCAGTCAAGACAAGCAACATAGCCACTCCCATAGCCGAGAGTGCAAAACGTTTAATAGATTTCACTGTTTTTATTCCTTCTTTAAAAATTATACCTTTCTATTCTACTGTTTTTTTACAAAATATACAATAGTTCTAGAGACCTAATTTGCGATTTTAAAGTCAGGGTAAGGAGGAAAGTTACTTAGTTTGACATCTAAGTAGCTGACTTTTGAAAAAGGTGTGGGTCCTTTGCGGATTTCTTGGATAAATTTTGCCATGGTAGCAGATGAGTCTGCTTGGGCTAAGATTTCGACTGTGCCATCGTCGTTATTCCATACCCGACCTGTGATACCACCGATTTCAAGCGCCAGGCTGTAAACACCCCAACGAAAGCCGACTCCTTGCACCCTACCTTGGGCAATCATTCTAACCTTTTGCATACCAAACCCCTTTGATTGTGTTATAATATTTCTATGACTATTATAACCTCAAAAGCCAATTCTGTGGTAAAAAATGCCAAGAAATTACACCAAAAAAAATACCGCAAGTCTGCCTATTTGATTGAAGGCTGGCACTTGTTTGAAGAAGCTGTTCAAGCTGGGGTGACGATTGAGAAGATCTTTGCCCTAGAAAATTACCGAGATCAGTTAGCCTCGTTTCCGCAAACTGTCTGGGTTTCAGAGGACATTCTGCTAGATTTGGCGGATTCTCAGACTCCACAGGGAATCGTTGCGGTGGTTCAAAAAGAAGAAGTAGGACAAGCTGACTTTAGTCAGGGCAAGTTCTTATTTTTGGAAGATGTGCAAGATCCTGGTAATGTGGGAACGATCATTCGTACTGCAGATGCAGCAGGTTTTACTGGAGTAATCGTTTCAGATAAATCGGCAGATATCTACAGTCTCAAGACCCTACGTTCCATGCAGGGAAGTCATTTCCATCTGCCCATTTACCGAATGTCTAGTCAAAGGCTTCTCGAGGAAGCTAAGGAGGCAGCTATCCCAGTGCTGGCAACAACCCTAGCTAAAGATTCTGTTGATTACAGAGAACTGCCTTCTATAGAAAATTTTGTACTAGTCATGGGAAATGAGGGTCAAGGAATTAGTTCCCTCATGGCTGAAAGTGCAGACCAGTTGCTCCACATTAGCATGAAGGGGCAGGCGGAGAGTTTGAATGTTGCTGTTGCAGCAGGTATTTTGATTTTCCATTTAAGCTAATTTTAACTTTCTTTGTTATAATCAAGGAAAGATGTTCATAGAAAAGGAGAAAAGATGAATCACACTATTATTCACGACCGCGCAGGTCTCAATCAATTTTACGCTAAGGTTTATGCCTTTGTTGGTCTGGGAATCGGACTATCCGCTTTGGTATCTGGCCTCATGTTGACTATTTTTCAGTCTCAGCTAGTTTACTTTTTAATGCAGGGACGCCTCTGGTTGACTATTGCAACCTTTGCGGAGTTGGCCTTGGTTTTCGTTGCTAGTAGCATGGCTTCAAAGAATAGCCCAGCGGCTCTTCCAGTATTTTTACTTTACTCAGTATTAAACGGCTTTACCCTCAGTTTTGTGGTGGCCTTCTATACTCCAGGTACAGTTTTATCTGCCTTTGTATCGAGTGCCCTTCTCTTTTTTGTCATGGCGGCAGTCGGCATGTTCACTAAGAAGGATTTGAGTGGAATTGGTCGAGCGATGATGGCAGCTCTCATTGGTTTACTGATTGCTATGATAGTCAATATTTTCTTGGCTAGTGGTTTCTTTGATTATATGATTAGCGTAGCCATGGTCTTGGTCTTCTCAGGGTTGATTGCTTGGGACAACCAAAGAATTCGTCTCGCTTATGAACAATCACAAGGTCGTGTAGCAACAGGTTGGGTTGTGTCAATGGCTCTCAGTATCTATCTTGATTTTATCAATCTCTTCCTAAGTATTCTACGTATCTTCGGTCGCAATGATTAAAAGGTCTATGAAATCAGTGTTTTGAGTGACACTGATTTTTTTAAATTTTCTCTTTTCTTTTCTTGGAAATAGGTGTATAATGCTTTTAATTAAATTTTTGAGGAGTAGCTTATGAAGAAAAGTTTTATCCATCAACAAGAAGAAATTTCTTTTGTCAAAAACACTTTTACCCAGTATTTGAAAGATAAGTTAGAAGTTGTCGAAGTTCAAGGTCCTATCTTGAGCAAGGTCGGTGACGGGATGCAGGATAACCTGTCTGGTGTGGAAAATCCAGTATCTGTCAAGGTTTTGCAGATTCCTGATGAAACCTATGAAGTGGTGCACTCACTTGCTAAATGGAAACGTCATACTTTGGCTCGTTTTGGTTTCGGTGAGGGTGAAGGTCTTTTCGTCCACATGAAGGCCCTTCGTCCAGACGAAGACTCGCTGGATGCAACCCACTCTGTCTTTGTGGATCAGTGGGACTGGGAAAAGGTCATTCCAAATGGACAACGTAATATTGCCTACCTAAAAGAAACAGTTGAGAAGATTTACAAGGCCATTCGTTTGACAGAACTAGCTGTTGAAGCTCGCTATGATATCGAGTCTATCTTGCCAAAACAAATCACTTTTATCCACACAGAAGAGTTGGTAGAACGCTACCCAGACTTGACTCCAAAAGAACGTGAAAATGCTATCTGTAAAGAATTTGGAGCTGTCTTCTTAATTGGTATCGGTGGGGAATTACCAGACGGTAAACCGCACGATGGACGTGCACCAGACTATGATGACTGGACAAGTGAGTCTGAAAATGGCTACAAGGGTCTGAATGGCGATATTCTTGTTTGGAATGAGTCTTTAGGTGGAGCCTTTGAGTTGTCTTCTATGGGAATCCGTGTAGATGAAGAAACCCTTCGTCGTCAGGTAGAAATCACTGGTGATGAAGACCGCTTGGAATTGGAATGGCATAAGGCTTTGTTGAATGGCCTATTCCCATTGACAATCGGTGGAGGAATTGGACAATCTCGTATGGCCATGTTCTTACTTCGCAAGAAACATATCGGAGAAGTGCAAACAAGTGTTTGGCCTCAAGAAGTCCGCGATACTTACGAAAATATTTTATAGAGAATCGAACCGCAAGGTTCGGTTTTCTTTCTCTTTTCGCCCATAATTTGGTATAATAAACGGTATGAAAATCGTATCAGGAATCTATGGGGGTCGTCCCCTCAAGACGTTAGAAGGAAAGATAACAAGACCCACTTCGGATAAGGTTAGGGGCGCCATTTTTAACATGATTGGTCCCTACTTTGAAGGGGGGCGAGTCTTGGACCTTTATGCAGGTAGTGGTGGCTTATCTATTGAGGCAGTATCGCGTGGCATGGCTAGCGCTGTTTTGGTAGAGCGAGACCGTAAGGCTCAGGTCATCGTGGCTGAAAATATCCAGATGACCAAGGAAGTTGGAAAATTTCAACTCCTCAAGATGGATGCGGAACGAGCTCTGGAGCAGGTGTCTGGGCCTTTCGACCTTATTTTCTTAGACCCTCCTTATGCCAAGGAACAAATCGTAGCAGATATTGAAAAAATGGCTGAGAGAGAGCTTTTTTCTGAAGATGTCATGGTCGTGTGTGAGACGGACAAAGCAGTGGAACTTCCAGAAGAAATTGCCTGTCTGGGCATCTGGAAGGAAAAAATTTATGGAATTAGTAAGGTGACAGTCTATGTCAGATAAGATTGGCTTATTCACAGGCTCATTTGATCCGATGACAAATGGGCATCTGGATATGATTGAACGAGCTAGCAAACTCTTTGATAAGCTCTATGTGGGTATTTTTTTTAATCCCCACAAACAAGGATTTCTCCCTATCGAAAATCGTAAACGGGGGCTAGAAAAGGCTGTGAAACATTTGGAAAATGTTGCAGTTGTGTCTTCTCATGATGAATTGGTGGTTGATGTTGCAAAAAGACTGGGGGCTACTTGCCTAGTACGGGGTTTGAGAAATGCAGCAGATTTACAATATGAAGCTAGTTTTGATTACTACAACCATCAACTGTCTCCTGATATAGAGATCATATATTTACATAGCCGACCTGAACATCTCTATATCAGTTCATCAGGTGTTCGAGAGCTATTGAAGTTTGGTCAGGATATTGCCTGCTATGTTCCTGAGAGTATTTTGGAGGAAATAAGAAATGAAAAAAAAGATTAGATGGCCCTTATACGTCATTGCGGCCTTGATAGCGACTTTCTTGGCTTTTGTGGTACCCTTGCCTTACTATATAGAGGTTCCAGGTGGTTCGGAAGATATTCGCCAGGTCCTCAAAGTCAATGACACAGAAGATAAGGAAGCTGGTGCCTATCAATTCGTTACGGTTGGTGTTCAGCATGCTACTTTAGCCCATATGATTTATGCTTGGTTGACGCCTTTTACAGATATTCGTAGTGCCCAGGAGACTACAGGTGGCTCTTCAGATGTTGAATTTATGCGAATCAATCAATTCTACATGCAGACATCGCAAAATATGGCCAAGTATCAAGGACTAAAAACAGCTGGTAAGGATATTGAACTCAAATACCTTGGGGTTTATGTTTTGACTGTGACGGATAATTCGACCTTTAAAGGGATTCTCAACATCTCTGATACAGTCACAGCAGTCAATGATCAGACTTTTGACAGTTCCAAAGATTTGATTGATTACGTCAATTCTCAAAAACTAGGGGACTCCGTCAAGGTCACCTATGAAGAGGATGGGCAAACCAAGTCTGCAGAAGGTAAGATTATCACCTTGGAAAATGGCAAAAATGGAATTGGAATCGGCTTGATTGACCGTACAGAAGTAACTAGTGATGTTCCAATTCGTTTTTCAACAGCTGGTATCGGCGGACCAAGTGCAGGTCTCATGTTTAGTCTGGCTATTTATACTCAAATAGCTGACCCAGGCCTTCGTAATGGCCGTATCGTTGCCGGCACAGGAACTATTGACCGCGATGGTAATGTGGGGGACATTGGAGGTATTGATAAGAAAGTTGTAGCTTCGGCTAGAGAAGGTGCCGCGATTTTCTTTGCCCCTGATAATCCTGTTAGCGAAGAAGAACAAAAAGCGCATCCAGATGCGAAAAACAATTACCAGACAGCCCTAGAAGCAGCCAAAACAATCAAGACGGCTATGAAAATTGTTCCCGTTAAAACCCTACAAGATGCAATTGATTACTTGAAAAACAATCCCTAGTTTTTGAGTGAAGTTTCCAAACTAGCGCACAAACAGATAAGATGGTATAATAGTCAAATGGTTCAATTATTATTCACTCTAAGTAGTCACATGCTCTTTATTTATGTGAGTTTTTACCTTTTAAAGAATCTTGTTAGATGGGAAAAGGTCTTAAAAGTGACAGCTGAGAATACAAGAAAAGTCCGTTTATTAATAGCCCTTTTCAGCATCGTAATGGGCTTTATCTTGAGTTCTTTCTTTATCAGTTTATATCAGTTGTGGCAGGAAGCGCTTAGAGGACTATTATAAAATCAAATGTAAAGGAAATAAGTATGGAAAAAATTGTGGTTCAAGGTGGCGATAATCGTCTGGTAGGAAGTGTTACGATCGAAGGAGCAAAGAATGCAGTCTTGCCCTTGTTGGCAGCGACTATTCTAGCAAGTGAAGGAAAGACCGTCTTGCAGAATGTTCCTATCTTGTCAGATGTTTTCACTATGAATCAGGTGGTTCGTGGTTTAAATGCCAAGGTAGATTTTGATGAGGAAGCCCATCTTGTCGAGGTGAACGCGACTGGCGACATCACAGAGGAAGCTCCTTACAAGTATGTCAGCAAGATGCGCGCATCCATCGTTGTCTTGGGGCCAATTCTTGCCCGTGTAGGTCATGCTAAGGTATCCATGCCAGGTGGTTGTACGATTGGTAGCCGCCCTATTGATCTTCATTTGAAAGGTCTGGAAGCTATGGGGGCTAAGATTAGCCAGACAGCTGGTTACATCGAAGCCAAGGCTGATCGCTTACATGGCGCTCATATCTACATGGACTTCCCAAGTGTTGGTGCTACGCAGAACTTGATGATGGCAGCGACCCTAGCTGATGGGGTGACAGTAATTGAAAATGCTGCGCGTGAGCCTGAGATTGTGGACCTAGCCATTCTCCTAAATGAAATGGGAGCCAAGGTCAAAGGGGCTGGTACGGAGACCATTACCATTACTGGTGTTGAGAAACTTCACGGTACGACTCACAATGTGGTTCAAGACCGTATCGAAGCAGGAACCTTTATGGTAGCTGCTGCCATGACTGGTGGTGATGTCTTGATTCGAGATGCTGTCTGGGAGCACAACCGTCCCTTGATTGCCAAGTTGCTTGAAATGGGTGTTGAAGTAATTGAAGAAGATGAAGGAATTCGTGTTCGTTCTCAATTAGAAAATCTAAAAGCTGTCCATGTAAAAACCTTGCCCCACCCAGGATTTCCAACGGATATGCAGGCCCAATTTACAGCCTTGATGACCGTCGCAAAAGGGGAATCAACTATGGTGGAGACGGTATTTGAAAATCGTTTCCAACATCTAGAAGAAATGCGCCGCATGGGCTTGCATTCTGAGATTATCCGTGATACAGCACGTATTATTGGTGGACAGCCTTTGCAGGGGGCAGAAGTTCTTTCGACTGACCTTCGTGCCAGCGCAGCCTTGATTTTGACAGGTTTGGTAGCACAAGGAGAGACCGTGGTTGGTAAATTGGTTCACTTGGATAGAGGTTACTACCGTTTTCATGAGAAGTTAGCGCAGCTGGGCGCTAAGATTCAGCGGATTGAGGCAAGTGATGAAGATGAATAAGAAATCAGGCTACGTGGCCAAGCGTTTACTTTTAGTCATCCTAGTACTGATTTTAGGCGTTCTAGCCCTAGGAATCGGTTTAATGGTCGGTTATGGAATCTTGGGAAAGGGTCAAGATCCATGGGCCATCCTATCTCCAGCAAAATGGCAGGAATTGATTCATAAATTTACAGGAAATTAGGCTGGAAAACCAGCCTTTTTCTAGAGATAAGGAGAAATATGAACAAAAAAACAAGACAGACACTGATCGGACTGCTAGTTTTATTGCTTTTATCTGCAGGGAGTTATTATATCAAGCAGATGCAGTCGACAGCTAATAGTCCTAAAACCAAGCTTAGTCAGAAAAACCAAGCTTTGGAAGCTCCTAGTCAAGAATTGGCAGAAAGTGTCTTAACAGATGCAGTTAAGAGTCAAATAAAAGGGAGTCTGGAGTGGAATGGATCCGGTGCTTTTATCGTCAATGGTAATAAAACCAATCTAGATGCCAAGGTTTCAAGTAAACCTTACGCTGATAATAAAACAAAGACAGTTGGCAAGGAAACTGTGCCAACTGTAGCTAATGCCCTCTTGTCTAAGGCAACACGACAGTACAAGAATCGTGAAGAAACGGGGAATGGTTCGACTTCATGGACTCCTCCAGGCTGGCATCAGGTTAAGAATCTTAAGGGGACTTATACCCATGCGGTCGATAGAGGTCACTTATTAGGCTATGCCTTAATCGGTGGCTTGGATGGTTTTGATGCCTCGACAAGCAATCCTAAAAACATTGCTGTTCAAACAGCCTGGGCAAATCAGGCGCAAGCTGAAGATTCGACAGGGCAAAACTACTATGAAAGCCTGGTACGTAAAGCTTTGGATAAAAACAAGCGTGTCCGTTACCGTGTAACCCTTTATTACGCTACAAACGAGGACTTAGTTCCTTCAGCTTCACAGATTGAAGCCAAGTCCTCAGACGGAGAATTGGAATTCAATGTTCTAGTTCCCAATGTTCAAAAGGGACTTCAACTGGATTACCGAACTGGAGAAGTAACGGTAACTCAGTAAAGGATAAGATAAACTCCTATGTCACTAGTGGATGTAGGGGTTCTTTTTTGGACCATTTAAGTAGGGCTACAATAGACACTGAGAAAAAAATAATATGTACTGGACTAAATTTTGTGATATAATAAAAGGTAAGATACTATTTTAGGAGAAGAACTATGGAAGACCCAAGTAGTCAGAATTTGTTGCTACAATTTGTTTTATTGTTTATCTTGACGGTGTTAAATGCCTTTTTCTCAGCCACAGAAATGGCTATGGTGTCACTTAACCGTGCGCGGGTTGAACAAAAGGCAGAAGAAGGAGATAGACGCTATATTCGTCTGCTGAAGGTACTAGAAAATCCTAACCACTTTTTATCAACCATTCAAGTAGGGATTACCCTGATTACGATCTTATCTGGGGCGAGTTTGGCAGAGACTCTGGGACGAGAAATTGCCTCTTGGCTTGGAAATGGCGAAACAGCTTATGCTATTGCAAGTTTTCTATCTTTAGCATTTTTGACTTATATTTCCATCGTTTTTGGGGAATTGTATCCTAAGAGAATCGCTCTTAATCTAAAAGATGCCTTAGCGATTCGTACAGCACCAGTTATTATTGGGCTGGGAAAACTAGTTAATCCCTTTGTTTGGCTCTTGTCTGCGTCTACTAATCTTTTGAGTCGCTTGACTCCTGTGGCCTTTGACGATGCTGATGAAAAAATGACCCGTGATGAAATTGCCTACATGCTGACAAATAGTGAAGAAACACTAGATGCTGACGAAATTGAGATGTTACAGGGGATTTTTTCACTGGATGAACTGATGGCCAGAGAAGTTATGGTTCCTCGAACGGATGCCTTCATGGTTGATATTAAGGATGATAGTCAAATCATTATCCAAAGTATTTTAAAACAAAATTATTCTCGTATCCCTGTCTATGATGGAGACAAGGATAACGTGATTGGGATTATTCATACCAAGAGTCTTCTTAAGGCAGCCTTTGTAGAGGGTTTTGACAATATTGTTTGGAAGAGAATTTTACAAGCCCCACTCTTTGTTCCTGAAACTATTTTTGTGGATGACTTGCTAAAAGAATTGCGCAATACCCAAAGACAAATGGCAATTTTGCTAGATGAATATGGTGGGATGGCTGGTTTGGTGACCCTTGAAGATCTCTTAGAGGAAATCGTTGGGGAAATCGATGATGAAACGGACAAAGCAGCAATAGATGTTCATCAGATTGGCGATGATACTTACATTGTTCAAGGTACCATGAATCTCAATGATTTTAATAGCTACTTTGATGTTGAACTGGAAAGTGACGACGTTGATACCATCGCTGGTTATTATTTGACGGGAATTGGGAGTATTCCAACGACTGAGAAACTCAGCTATGAATTGGTCAGTCAAAACAAACAGCTTATCCTAACCAATGATAAGGTGAAAAATGGACGTGTTACTAAGGTAAAAGTCCAGATCACAGAAGTCGAAATAGAAGAAGAAACAGAGTAAACTAGAGGCTTTTGTCACCATGCGTGATGAAGCTTTTTTCAGTTGATTTCAAACGAGAATTGTGCCCTCGAAAAGCTCAGCCCCAAAATGTTTGTAAATTATATGTATTTATCAAAAGAAAAAAGCCCTTCAAACGGGGCTTTCTGTTCATTTGCAACTTGATAAATCAAGTTATAGAAGGCGGTAGACGGATTTGAACCGACGATCAAGCTTTTGCAGAGCCGTGCCTTACCACTTGGCTATACCGCCTTAACGTTTATTATTATACCTTGAAAATGATTTTCAGTCAATAGCTTTTTCAGATTTTTTGTGATAATAAGCCTAAATATTCTGAAAATTCGTTTACTTTTCTTGAAATATCTTGAAATATATGGTATAATTAATAATAACCTATACTTTATAAGAGGAGTAAATAAATGAAAAAAAGTCAAGTGCTTGCTGTAGCGGGAGCTACCTTATTAGCGTCAGGAGTTCTAGCTGCGTGTTCAAACACTAGTTCAAATAATGCTAAACTAGCAAAAGATTACCAATATGTTTATCAAACAGATCCAGAAACTTTGGATTATATCGTCAGCAATATCGATTCAACATCATTCGTCACAACAAATGCTGTAGATGGTTTGTTGGCTAATGATAAATATGGTAACCTAGTTCCTTCTATTGCTGAATCATGGACAGTTTCAAAAGATGGTTTGACTTATACCTATAAAATCCGTAAGGATGCTAAATGGGTAACTGCAGAGGGAGAAGAGTACGCTCCTGTCACTGCTAAAGACTTCGTTACTGGTTTGAAACACGCCGTAGATGGAAAATCAAAAGGACTTTCAATCGTTAGCTCTTCTATTAAGGGATTAGAAGCATACATCAAGGGTGAAACAAGCGATTTTTCAACCGTTGGTGTAAAAGCACTTGATGATCAAACACTAGAATATACCTTGAACCAGCCAGAAACTTTCTGGAATGACAAGACCACTAGTGGTGTCATGATGCCGGTTAATGAAGAATTCTTAACTTCAAAAGGGGAAGGTTTTGGTGCCCCAACAGATGCTAACTCTATTCTTTATAACGGTCCATTTGTCTTAAAATCTGTAACTCCAAAATCATCTATCGAGATGGCTAAAAATGATGCTTACTGGGACAAAGAAAATGTAAAAATTGAGAACGTTAAGTTCACTTTCTGGGATGGTAAGGACCAAGATGTGATTGCTAAAGGTTTTGCAGATGGTCAATATAGCAAGGCGCGTATCTTCCCTACAAGTTCTACATATGAAAAATATGCAGCTGACTTCAAAGATAACATTTACTTTAATGAACCAGGTGCGGGTGTTGCAACTGTCAGCTTGAACTACGGCCGTACAACCTATAACCACACTGCCAAAACAAGTGATGCCCAAAAGACATCTACTCAGAAAGCATTGCTAAACAAGGAATTCCGTCAAGCCTTGAACTTTGCAGTCGATCGCAATTCTTACTCAGCTCAAACAAATGGTACTGATGGAGCTGCTGTAGCCATCCGTAATACGTTTGCACCTTATAATCTGCAAGTTGGTAAGAAAACATTTGGTGAATTGGTACAAGATAGCTTGGCTAAGACAAATTCTTCTACTTGGTCAAACGTATCTCTAGCAGATTCTCAAAATGGACTTTATAATGAAGAAAAAGCTAAAGCAGTCTTTGCTAAAGCAAAATCAAGCCTACAAGCTGAAGGTGTTGAATTCCCAATCCACTTGGATGCCTTGGTTATCCAAGAATCAACAGCGGTTGTAAACCGTGTTCAATCATTGAAACAATCAATTGAAAAAGTATTGGGGTCAGATAATGTTGTTGTAGACTTACAACAAATGACTCAAGCAGAAGCTTTACCAATTTCATTTAGCGCTCCAACAGCTAAAGAACAAGACTGGGATATCCATACCTTGCTAGGATGGAACCCTGACTATCAAGATCCGTCTACTTTCTTGGATCAGTTCGTCCTTAAGGGAGGAAACACTCGTCTTTACCTTGGTATCGACCAAAACACTGATGCATCAGTAGTGAGCAAACTTGGTTTAGCTGACTATGGAAAATTACTTGATGACGCAAACAGCGAAAACCAAGATGTTCAAAAACGTTATGAAAAATACGCAGTAGCACAAGCTTGGTTGACTGACAATGCTTTGACAATTCCAGTAATGGCTTCTCCTAAAGAAACAGCCGTTTCATATGTTTCAAAAGTTCTACCATTTAGCTCTTCATATTCAGTAGCCGGCCTTAAAGGTGAAAATGCAGGATACTTGAAGTACACTGAAGTTGGTGAAAAAGCAATCACCAAAGAAGAGTATGAAAAAGCTCGTGAAAAATGGTTGAAAGAAAAGACTGAATCAAACGAGAAAGCTCAAAAAGAATTGGCAAGCCATGTGAAGTAAATAATTTTCAATAGAACTTTCTCTCCATGAGGAGAAGGTTCTTTTGGGATTTTTAAAGGAAATGATATGAAAAAATATATTTTTATGCGTGTTTTGCGGTCATTGGTTTCTATTTTCTTAGTAACAACCTTGACTTACACGATTATCTATACAATGGTTCCTAGAAAATTGATTTTCAAACAGGATACCAACTATAACAAGATTGCGACAACTGCTGATAAACGTGATAACTATGAGAATACCGTTTATGAGCGTATGGGCTATATCGAGTACTACGATACCAAAGAGTTGCAAGAAAAAGCTAGCCAGATGGATGCCTCTGTAACAGTTGAAGCCAATGATACCAACAAGGCTATCTATGAAAAATACATCAAACAAATCGGTCATGGTTGGACCTTGGGAGAATTTACTGAAAGTGGCCAATTCTATGCGACTCGTGAAATTCCAATTTTTGAACGTGTTTTCAAATTCTATGCTAACTTGATTGACATTGACCATACAAATAAAATTCAAGACCCTGAAAACCCTGACTTGAAACGTTATCTTCGTTTCGAAAACGATCCAGCTATCGGATGGTCATTGGTCGGTTCAGGAACAAAACACAAATATCTCTTGTACTTCAACAGTCAGTTTCCGTTTGTACATCAAAACTTTGTGAACATTAATTTAGGTGACTCTTATCCAACCTATGCTAATAGCCCTGTTTTACAGGTTATTACTCAGGGACAAGGACAAACAAAAACCTCTCAAGTTCAGTTCCCAACGGGTAAGAAAACTTCTTCTGTAAATATTTACTCAAGAACCTACAAATCACCTAGTCAGGCTGACTCTCGTGAAGTAGCCAACTACGGAAAAGATGATCCTTATACAGCTACTGAAAGTAACTACCAATATCCTTCTATGATTGCCAGCTCTGCTGTCGTTGGATTGATCGGTTTGGTGATTTCTTATGCAATTGCCGTGCCACTTGGTTCAGCTATGGCTCGCTTCAAGAACACTTGGATTGATAGCTTCTCAACAGGGGCTTTGACCTTCTTGATGGCTCTTCCAACCATTGCCTTGGTTTATATTGTCCGTTTGGCTGGTTCTTCAATCGGCTTGCCAGATTCATTCCCTATCTTGGGTGCTGGAGATTGGCGTTCGTATGTTTTGCCAGCAGTTATCCTTGGTTTGTTGGGTGCTCCTGGTACAGCTATTTGGATTCGTCGTTACATGATTGACTTGCAATCACAAGACTTTGTACGTTTTGCTCGTGCAAAAGGTTTGTCTGAAAAAGAAATTTCAAACAAACACATATTTAAAAATGCCATGGTTCCGCTGGTTTCAGGAATTCCTGGTGCCGTTATCGGGGTTATTGGTGGTGCAACCCTTACTGAAACAGTCTTCGCTTTCCCAGGTATGGGTAAAATGCTTATTGACTCTGTAAAAGCATCTAATAACTCTATGGTCGTTGGTCTTGTCTTCATCTTTACATGTATTTCTATCTTCTCACTTCTTTTGGGAGATATTTGGATGACGATTATTGACCCACGTATTAAATTGACTGAGAAAGGAGGCAAATAATGTCTACAATCGATAAAGAAAAATTTCAGTTTGTAAAACGTGACGATTTTGCCTCTGAAGCCATTGATGCGCCAGCTTATTCATACTGGGGTTCAGTGTTTAGACAATTCATGAAGAAAAAATCAACTGTAGTTATGTTGGGAATTTTGGTAGCCATCATTTTGATGAGTTTCATCTACCCAATGTTTTCTAAGTTTGATTTTAATGATGTCAGCAAGGTAAACGACTTTAGTGCTCGTTATATCAAGCCAAATGCTGAACATTGGTTTGGTACTGATAGTAATGGTAAATCTCTCTTTGACGGTGTTTGGTTCGGAGCTCGTAACTCTATCCTCATTTCTGTGATTGCGACAGTGATTAACTTGGTTATCGGTGTCTTTGTCGGTGGTATTTGGGGGATTTCAAAATCAGTAGACCGTGTGATGATGGAAGTTTATAACGTCATTTCAAACATCCCATCTCTTTTGATTGTCATTGTCTTGACTTACTCAATTGGAGCTGGATTCTGGAATCTGATTTTTGCCATGAGTGTAACAACATGGATTGGGATTGCCTTCATGATCCGTGTGCAAATCTTGCGTTATCGTGACTTGGAGTACAACTTGGCGTCACGTACTTTAGGAACACCAACCTTGAAGATTGTTGCCAAAAACATTATGCCACAATTGGTATCTGTTATTGTGACAACTATGACTCAAATGCTTCCAAGTTTTATCTCATACGAAGCCTTCTTGTCTTTCTTTGGTCTTGGATTACCAATTACAGTGCCAAGTTTGGGTCGTTTGATTTCGGATTATTCACAAAACGTAACAACTAATGCTTACTTGTTCTGGATTCCATTGACAACTCTTGTCTTGGTATCCTTATCCCTTTTCGTAGTTGGTCAGAACTTAGCGGATGCTAGTGATCCACGTACACATAGATAGGAGTAGAAATGACAAAAGAAAAAAATGTAATTTTGACTGCTCGCGATATTGTCGTGGAATTTGACGTTCGTGACAAAGTATTGACAGCCATTCGCGGTGTTTCCCTTGAACTAGTTGAAGGAGAAGTGTTGGCCTTGGTAGGTGAGTCAGGATCAGGTAAATCTGTTTTGACAAAGACTTTCACAGGTATGCTCGAAGAAAATGGTCGCATAGCTCAAGGTAGCATTGACTACCGTGGTCAGGATTTGACAGCTCTATCTTCTCACAAAGATTGGGAACAAATCCGTGGTGCTAAGATTGCGACGATCTTCCAAGATCCAATGACTAGTTTGGACCCAATTAAAACAATTGGTAGTCAGATTACAGAAGTTATTGTAAAACACCAAGGAAAAACAGCCAAAGAAGCGAAAGAATTAGCGATTGACTACATGAATAAGGTTGGGATTCCAGATGCAGATAGACGTTTTGATGAATACCCATTCCAATATTCTGGAGGAATGCGTCAACGTATCGTTATTGCGATTGCCCTTGCCTGTCGACCTGATGTCTTGATCTGTGATGAGCCAACGACTGCCTTGGATGTGACTATCCAAGCACAGATTATTGATTTGCTAAAATCTTTACAAAACGAGTACCATTTCACAACCATCTTTATCACTCACGACCTTGGTGTGGTGGCCAGTATTGCAGATAAGGTAGCGGTTATGTATGCTGGAGAAATCGTTGAGTATGGAACTGTTGAGGAAGTCTTCTACGACCCTCGCCATCCATATACATGGAGTCTCTTGTCTAGCTTGCCTCAGCTTGCTGATGATAAAGGGGATCTTTACTCAATCCCAGGAACACCTCCGTCACTTTATACTGACCTGAAAGGGGATGCCTTTGCCTTGCGCTCTGACTATGCAATGCAGATTGACTTCGAACAAAAAGCTCCTCAATTCTCAGTATCAGAGACACATTGGGCTAAAACTTGGCTTCTTCATGAGGATGCTCCAAAAGTAGAAAAACCAGCTGTGATTGCAAATCTCCATGATAAGATCCGTGAAAAAATGGGATTTGCCCATCTGGAAGACTAGGAGGAAGGAAATGTCTGAAAAATTAGTAGAAATCAAAGATTTAGAAATTTCCTTCGGTGAAGGAAGTAAGAAGTTTGTTGCGGTTAAAAATGCTAACTTCTTTATCAACAAGGGAGAAACTTTCTCGCTTGTAGGTGAGTCAGGTAGTGGGAAAACAACTATTGGTCGTGCCATCATTGGTCTAAATGACACAAGTAATGGAGATATCATTTTTGATGGTCAAAAGATTAATGGTAAGAAATCGCGTGAACAAGCTGCGGAATTGATTCGTCGAATCCAGATGATTTTCCAAGACCCTGCTGCAAGTTTGAATGAACGTGCGACTGTTGATTATATTATTTCTGAAGGTCTTTACAATCACCGTTTGTTTAAGGATGAAGAAGAACGTAAAGAGAAAGTTCAAAATATTATCCGTGAAGTAGGTCTTCTTGCTGAGCACTTGACTCGTTACCCTCATGAATTCTCAGGTGGTCAACGTCAACGTATCGGTATTGCCCGTGCCTTGGTAATGCAACCAGATTTTGTTATTGCGGATGAGCCCATTTCAGCCTTGGACGTTTCTGTGCGTGCCCAAGTCTTGAACTTGCTCAAAAAATTCCAAAAAGAGCTCGGTTTGACCTATCTCTTCATCGCCCATGACTTGTCGGTCGTTCGCTTTATTTCAGATCGTATCGCGGTTATTTACAAGGGTGTTATTGTAGAGGTTGCAGAAACAGAAGAATTATTTAACAATCCAATTCACCCATATACTCAGGCCTTACTTTCAGCGGTACCAATCCCAGATCCAATCTTGGAACGTAAGAAGGTCTTGAAGGTGTACGACCCAAGTCAACATGACTATGAGACTGATAAGCCATCTATGGTAGAAATCCGTCCAGGTCACTATGTTTGGGCGAACCAAGTCGAATTGGCACGTTACCAACAAGGGTTAAATTAATAATGGTTTTATAATTTCCATGTCAACTTTTATGGAAATTATAAACCTTTTTTTGTTGGGCTGATTTGAAAAACTTTGGAAGAATTTTCGAAAGAAATAGAATTCTTAGAAAATCATTGAATTATAGTGAGATGCAATAAAATCTGAACAACTCGATTAGGAAAGTCAAATTAATTTCTAGAAAAGTTTTAGAAGTCGCGGCGTATTACTCTAGCCTCAATCTACTATAGTCTAATACTCTTCGAAAATCTCTTCAAACCACGTCAGCTCTATCTGCCACCTCAAAACAGTGTTTTGAGCAACCTGAGGTTAGCTTCCTAGTTTGCTTTTTGATTTTCATTGAGTCTAATATCTACAATGTAAAAAACTCTAGCTATCAGTTCATTGATAGTTAGAGTTTTTTCTATTCATATGATTTAAGGAGTTTAAATAAGGCTTCTATTTCTGATGACGGTGTAGCTGATTTAAGGTAAGCGTAGTAAACTGTAAAAGTTATCTTATCCTTCGGTATAAGAGGGATTTTTATTAAATCATCATCTTCATCAGAAAGTGCGATATCAGCCAGTAAACTAAGGCCAATCCCTTTCTTTAAAAGTTCTTTAAGAATGACAATGTCATCAGTCTTAAAGAATATTTCTGCCTTGTTTTGATGCTTCTGATTAAGCGTTTCAAAAGCTTTCAGGTGAACAAAGTGTTCGTCTAAGAGTATAAAGGATTGATCTACTAATTCTTCAAAAGCGAAGGAAGGAACAGTGGCAAAAGGATGGTTCTTAGATAAAACGACATACAGTTCTTTATGAAATAGCTCGTGTGTCTCTATTGAAGGATAATTGAGAGGTTCAATCAAACCGAGTAGGCTTGCATTAAGGTCTCCCTTAAGGAGAAGGTTTAATAACTCTACGGAGCCACCGCGGATAGGGCGTATCTTTTTTAAAAAATCGAATTTATCTTTTTCGTTTAAGGCAGCAAAGAGATACTGAATGATAATAGGAGGGAATCCTACAGTAGAGTATTGTGCCAAGGAGCGATTAATTTCTTTGCGAGTAGAAATGACCTCAGGTAAAATCAGTTCTGTATGCTTTAGAAGGATTTGTCCTTGAGGAGTTAGCTTGAAGGAACGATGCGAGGGGTCATGGTGAATCAATTTGCAGTTAAAGGATTCCTCTAAGCGCTTGATAGCATAAGAAATAGATGGTTGGCTGACTTTATGTTGTTTTGCTACTTCCGTATAGGATTGAAGCTGGCAGAGGTCATAAAAATATTGTAGATCTTTTAAATTCATATGGGTTCACTTTCATTAGTTGGAGAAGGAAAATAAGTGGAAAACAGCAGATAAATAATTTTTATCCGTATCCTACAATTTGACTATACGAGTATTCACCAGTTAAAATGTAAGTGAGTCAGGGATCTCAAAGGTTATCTAAGATACTCTCAAAAATGACCAACATTTTTTCTCGTTTATCAATAGGGAGCTGTTTAATCTTCATGTTGATTCTTTTGAGTGAAAGATTGTCACTCTTATCAGAGGTTGATTCAAGGCTATCAAAATTGAAAAATTCCTCTGGGGTCATTTCTAGGGCGTCAATCACTTTTTCAAGACTGTGAATGGTCAGATTCACATTTTGGTTTTCAAGTTGATTGATATACTTAAGCCCGAGTCCTGCTTGTTCCGAAAGTTCTTCCTGGCTCATTTTATTCTGTGTTCGAAAATATTTCACTTTTTGGGAAATATATTGTTGTAAATAGTTTTTAGTTGTCATATAAATAGAATACAAGTTTTATATGACAAAAAAACACCTTAAAAAATACAAAGTATTATATAACATACCTATATGATATTTATTTTAATTAGGATTGTCAATTTGTATGATTGGTTTATTTTACTCGAAACTTTTAGTAAAGAGAGATCATCGAGAGTTTGATGAGTTCAGAAATTTATAACATATGCGTATGCAATTGTATTATTTAAACAACAACGTTTTACAAACAATTCGTTTCATGTGGTATAATATAAGTAAAAAGGAGGTTGCACTATGACTGCACATGATATTTTAAACAATCCTTTCCTCAATAAAGGTACTGCTTTTACCTTAGAGGAGCGAAAGGAACTAGGCCTTATTGGTTTACTGCCACCGTATGTTCAAACAATTGAAGAACAAGCGGCGCAAACTTATGCACAAATGCAAACAAAAGCCAATGATTTGGAAAAACGTCTTTTCCTAATGGAAATTTTTAATACCAACAGGACTCTTTTCTATTACCTCTTTTCTCAACATTTGGAAGAATTCAATCCAATTGTATATGATCCAACCATTGCAGATACGATTGAAGGCTATAGTGATCTTTTTGTAGATCCCCAATATGCGGGATATCTTGATATTAATCATCCTGAAAATATTGAAGCTACTTTGAAAAACGTTGCCGGGGGTCGCGAGATTCGTCTCATTGTTGTAACAGATGCAGAAGGAATCCTTGGAATTGGCGACTGGGGAACAAATGGTGTCGATATTTCTGTTGGGAAATTGATGGTCTATACGGGTGCTGCTGGAATCGATCCTTCGATGGTCCTTCCTTTAGTCATTGATGCAGGGACTAACCGTGAAGAACTTCGTAACAATCCTAATTACTTAGGAAATCGTCACGAACGGGTCCGCGGAGATCGTTACTACGACTTCATTGACCAATTTGTTCAAACAGCAGAACGTCTCTTTCCTAAACTCTACCTTCACTGGGAAGACTTCGGCCGCTTGAATGCTGCCAATATTCTTGAAAAATACCGGAAACAAATTCCGACCTTTAATGATGATATTCAAGGTACAGGAATCGTTACCTTGGGTGGTATCTTCGGTTCGCTGGATATTAGTGGTGAAAAATTAACAGATCAAGTTTATCTCTGCTATGGTGGTGGTACTGCGGGTGCAGGAATTGCCTCTCGTGTTCTTCGTGAAATGGTAAGTGAAGGTCTTTCTGAAGAAGAAGTTTATCAACGTTTCTTTATGGTTGATAAACAAGGTCTTCTCTTTGATGACATGGATGACTTGACACCAGAGCAAAAACCATTTGCTAAGAAACGTGCTGACTTTAGTAACGCAGATAAGTTGACTGATCTGCTTGAAGTAGTGAAGACTGTGAAGCCAACCATTCTTGTAGGAACTTCAACTCAGCCTAATACCTTCACTAAAGAAATAGTAGAAGCTATGTGTGAAAACACAGAACGTCCAATGATCTTCCCTTTGTCAAATCCAACTAAATTGGCAGAAGCTAGCGCCAAAGATTTGATTGAATGGTCAGATGGCAAAGCTTTTGTCGCAACAGGAATTCCTGCTGATACGGTTTCTTATAAAGGTGTAGACTATGTGATTGGTCAAGCAAATAATGCCCTGATTTACCCAGGTATTGGTCTAGGTATGCTGGCTTCTGAAGCAAGTCTTTTGACTGATGAAATGATTGGAGCAGCGGCGCATTCATTGAGTGGTATTGTCAATCCAGGCCAACCAGGAGCTCCTGTCTTGCCACCATTCAAGTATGTAGCAGATGTTTCTATTAAAGTAGCAGAAGCAGTCGCTAAAAAAGCACAAGAGCAAGGTCTTGCACGTGCTAAGGAAACAGATATGGCCAAAGCAGTTCGTGATTTGAAGTGGTATCCAGAGTATAAATAATTCATTTCTGTTGTCTATCCTCGGGATACTTGGCTTATTTTGGATATGTTAGCAATCTACAGAGTTGATAACCGAAAAGTAAAGAGATTGTCGTATTGACTATTGGTTTTAAACAATATAAAATAACTGTCGATTTTTTGTCCGACTGCCAAGAGTCAGTTTAATACTATACTAAAATCAAAACGCATTATATAATAGTGATATGAAATCAACCAAAGAAGAAATACAAGCCATCAAAACACTTTTAAAAGACTTTAGTACAACTAAATACCATAAAAGTCTTCAAATCGTTCTATTTTGTCTAATGGGCAAATCTTTGAAATTATCCTAAAAGAATTGAAAGAATTATGAAAGAATTTTCGAAAAATTTTAAAAAATTCTGAAATATTCTTGACAGCTGATGAAAAAGGTGTTAAGATAGGAAACATCAAAAAAGAAAGCAGAAAAAGAAATGAATAAGAGACAAGCTGTAACGATGAATCAAAACTTTTACTTTAGCTACTTTAGATAGTGTTTGTAGACATGTCACCATGGATGCAAACAGTTCAAGCAATTTGTTTGTATCTATGTGGCTAAGATTTTTGATTGTGGTCCATATAGATGAATATCTAAATGGACTAGCAAAGTTATAACTTGTTAGATTATTTCAAGCATCCGTTTAGGTATTATCTAGGCGGTTTTTTGTTTTATACTCTTCGAAAATCAAATTCAAACCACGTCAACGTCGCCTTGCCGTACTCAAGTACAGCCTGTGGCTAGTTTCCTAGTTTGCTCTTTGATTTTCATTGAGTATTATCTTTTCTGAGAAGGAGTTTCATTATGAAAGTTGTTCGAAAATTACTAGCACCCCTCTTGGTAGTGGGGATCCTCTTGACCTCTCTGATCAGTTTGCATCAGTTGAAGGCAGATAAGAAAAAAGATGTTTTTCGTATCGGTATTTCGCAGTTTATTACCCACCAGTCCTTAGATGCTACTAGAGAAGGATTTGTGGATGAACTGGCCAAGCAAGGCTATATTGAGGGGGAAAATATTGAGATTGATTTGCAAAATGCCCAGGGAGAACAACGAAATCTTAAAACGATTTCCCAGCAACTAGCAGAATCTAGTGATGTCGTTCTAGCTATCGCAACGCCTTCTGCTCAGAGCTTGGCCAATACAACACAAACGACACCGGTTATCTTTTCAGCTGTAACAGATCCTGTCAGTGCCAAGTTGGTTGAGTCAAGAGAACATCCGGGGGGAAATGTAACTGGAACAAGTGATCAGTCATCAGATGCTATCTCAACCCAAATCAATTTGATAAAGAAAGTGTTGCCAAAAGCTAAAACAATTGGAATCCTCTATACTCAGAGCGAGCCAAACTCAGTTGTCCAAAAGGATGAAGCTAAGCGACTTCTGGAAGAAAAAGGCTTTACCGTTGTTGAAAAAACAATCTTGGACAGTAACAATGTCAAGGCGGCAGCAGAGAGTTTGATGGCAGAAGTGGATATGGTTTTTGTACCAACGGACAATATCATTTCGTCAACCATGGAAACAGTTAAGCAGGTTTCTATTAAACACAAGGTTCCAGTATTCGGTGGCTCAACGGAAATGATTGCGGTTGGTGGTTTGTATAACTACGGTACCAATTATGAAGAATTGGGACGGCAGACAGCCCGCATGTTGATTCGTGTCTTAAAAGGTGAGAAACCAGAAAATATAGCAGTTGAGTTGCCTGAAAAACTGGAATTGCATACCAATCAAGAAATGGCAGATGCATTGGGAATTGATATTAGTAAGTTAGAAGGCAAGGAATAAGGAGGTTTGAGATGAATTTTGTATTATCTAGTTTATCAGAAGGTTTGTTGTGGTCGATTATGGCGATTGGGGTCTACTTGACTTTCCGTATTTTGGATATTGCGGATATGACTGCTGAAGGAGCCTTTCCACTGGGGGCTGCTGTCGTCGTATCTCAGATACAGGCAGGGACAAATCCTTGGATTGCGACTTTACTTGCTTTGTTTGCAGGTATGGTAGCAGGTCTAGTATCAGGAATGCTCCACACCAAGATGAAAATTCCAGCTCTCTTGACAGGTATTGTGACCTTGACAGGGCTTTATTCAATCAATATTAAAATCATGGGAAGCGTGCCTAATCTTTCCTTGGGAGATTCTGCAACCGTCTTTAAACAATTGGCGAGCTTGGGGCTGACAACTGAAGAAGCTGTTTTCTCACTTAGTTTGGCCTGTCTCTTACTTGTTTGTTTGGTCTTGACTCTTTTGATGAAGACAGAGATTGGCTTGGTCTTGCGTTCGACTGGGGACAATATTCCGATGAGTGAGGCCAATGGGGTTAATGTAGACACCATGAAGATTGTTGGTTACATGATTTCAAACGGCTTGATTGCCTTATGTGGTTCCTTGTTTGCCCAAAATGATGGATTTTCAGATGTGACTTCTGGGACAGGAACCATTGTTGTTGGTTTGAGTGCAGTTATTATTGCGGAAGTTTTGATACACGACTTGACCATTGGAAGTCGCTTATTATCCATCGGAATCGGTGCTATTGTTTACCGTTTGATTATTTTAAATATCTATGAAATTCCAAATCTAGATCAAAACCTAGTTCGTCTCTTTAATGCAATCTTGTTAGCCTTAGTTTTATTTGCACCAGAATTGCAAAAGAGATTAAAGATTCGTGGTTTGAAACTGAGAAATGAATAGGAGGAGAAAGTTATGGCAAGTTTATTAACACTTGAAAATATCCACAAGACATTTGAAGCAGGGACGGTCAATGAGAACCATGTCCTCAAAGGATTAGATTTAGAAGTGGAAGAGGGAGATTTTATCTCTGTGATCGGTGGAAATGGTGCAGGTAAATCCACTTTGATGAATATCTTGGCTGGCAATCTATCGGTAGACGAAGGAGACCTTTTATTGGCAGATAAATCCATTAAAAATCTGAGCGTCAGAAAGAGAGCCAAGGATATTGCACGTGTTTTTCAGGATCCTAAGATGGGAACAGCTTCTCGTTTGACGATTGAGGAGAATATGGCTATTGCCTTGAGACGTGGGCAAAAGAGAGGGCTTGGCTGGGGTGTGAAGGAGAAGGATAGAATCCAGTTCCAAGAAGCCTTGAAAGAGTTGAATATTGGCCTTGAAAATCGCTTGAAAGTGGATACTCAATACCTCTCGGGAGGACAAAGACAGGCCTTGACCCTAGTCATGGCAGCTCTGGTGAAACCTAAACTTTTGCTTTTGGATGAACACACTGCGGCACTTGACCCGAAAACGAGTCAAATGGTGATGGACTTGACGCAAAAGATTGTGGAAGACCATCAGTTGACGACTTTGATGATTACCCATGATATGAACCATGCAATTGAATACGGAAATCGTCTCATTATGCTCTATCAAGGAAAGATAGTGGTGGATGTCAAGGGAGAGGAGAAAAAGCATCTGACGGTTGAAAATCTCATGCATCTCTTCCAGAAAAATAGTGGCCAAAGCCTAGTCAGTGATGAGTTGGTTTTGGGATAAAGAAAAAGGCTGAGATCCAGTGTCTCAGTCTTTTATAATATGGCTTACACAGCATTGTTAACTAGATACTTGTCAATTGCTGTATGACATTAGTATTGATTTAAATTGATACAAGGTAAAAGAAATCTGGAAGAATCTGTTTCTGTCTAGGAGTTCTCACGATTGTTAAAACCAGTCCTCAAGACAAAAGGACTGGTTTATAGTTTAGAATATTATCTTAAAAGATATCAGTTAAATGGTAGATGAAATGGTGTATAACATACTTGAGTTGAACTTGAATAGAATGGGCCCTCTAAGTAATTCTTAAAAATTTATAGATCTAATCTATCTTATTTTTTAATAAGAAAATGGATGTTAAGACTACACTCAGTCCTGCTAAGAAGAGGAGTGGATTTGAGGATTCACCAGTTTCTGGAAGTTGTTCTTTGCGATGAGTATTTTCCAGCTGGGAAGGACTATCGGTAGTTGAAGCCTGCTCAAAGTTTAGTGAGGTTGTTGCAACTGTTTTGTTTATTGAGGTTTCCGGAGTATTGACATTTTGATAGACTACCGCATATGTACTAAAGAGACTAGTAGTAAATTCTGCCATACCATCACGAATAGTGAAAGAAAGTGATTTCAATTCTTTTGTCGGAGTTAGGTAATAAATATTTTCTACATCAGCTGTAATTGGTAATCTAACTAAAACAGCTCCCTGTGGTTGTCTATTATGGTTGTTTGAATTTTTAAATTGAATATCATAAGCATCGTATATCTTACCAAAGAGTTCTTGAGCCAACACGTGTTTACTAGAGAAATGAGAAATTCCTTCTAAGTCAGTTACTCTACCAATAATCTCAACACCAGTCTTTTCATCCTTCAAGACACGAAGTTTATACTCAGAAATACTGCTAGTAGATGTTTTTTCTTGCCTAGCTCCTTTACCAGGTTCACTATAATTGGGCCTATCTATGGTAGGAGCTTTCTGTTCTCTTCCTGTCTCTATAGGTTTGGTATATTCAGGTCTTTCCACAGAAGGCGCTTCCTGTTCCCCAGTTGTTCCGATAAGACCAGTGTATTCAGGAATTACTACGGAAGGCGCTTCTTGTTCTCCCGCAGTTCCGACAGGACCAGTGTATTCAGGTCTTTCCACAGAAGGCGCTTCTTGTTCTCCCGTAGTTCCGATAGGCTTAGTGTACTCAGGAATGGTTACAACTGGAGCAGGCTCATCTCCTTTGCTTGTAAGGATTTTTTCTTCAACTGGAGCAGTTTCGTCCTTAGGAAAGACAGCTACAACAGGACTAGTCGTTGTTGTACCTTGGATGGCATAGGCTTCTATCGGATTGCCAGCTTTACGGTCCGTAGTTTCAGGAATATCTAGCTGTATCTTGTTGTCCTTAATGGTTAATACTGTTTGTTCGCCTGATGTGACAAGATGGTCCTCATCGACTTTTCTGAGTAGAAGAGGATCTTTGATGCCAGGGAAGGTCACAGTGACTGCATCCCAATTGCCAGTTGGTAGGGTTAAGGTAACAGTCTTATCTTTGGACTTAATAGGGTCAAGGCTTGGATTATCAAGCGATACAGATGGAGCTTTTAAGATATCAAAGGAATCAAGAGAAATTTTCTTTCGTCCTTGTGGAGAATTTGGATCCACTTTCAAAGTAAGAACGTGATCACCATCAGCTAGATTTGTGAATTTGCCAATCAAAGCACTTTTTTCAGTCGCTCCTGGAGTGTAGAAGTCAAGGGCTGGCATTTCTTTGCCATCCAGTGTGACAAGTGCCTTGCCTAGTGATGCTGTTTTTAATCCATAGATTCGGATACCTGTTCCAGAGAATGGAATGGTTGCAGTGGCTTCAGAAGCGAGGCTATCATCAGCGTTGATGTCAGCGTATTTTTCTGTAGAAGCATAGAGTTCTGCATCGCTCCAATTCTTAAACATGGAACCATACTGGATACGAGGATCACGGTCGTCGATTTTCTCAACTGTTTCTCCTTGTCCTGGGAAAACCTTGAAGTAATCGAGAGAAATTTTTGCACGCTCGTTTGTACGTCCTTTGTGCTCGCGCTTAACAGTGATGGTCATGAGGTGAGAACCTGAAGAAAGATTTGTATAACGACCGATTAGGACACCTTTTTCAGTTGCTCCTGCTGTATAGAAGTCAAGTTCTCCAACAGATTTGCCATCGATTTTAACGTCGGCAAGTCCCAATTGAGATGACTTGAGTCCGTAAATTTCAATACCAGGTCCATTGAATGGAATAGTTGCAGTCGCATCCTTATCGGAGTAATTTCCATTTGAGATATCGGCGTATTTCTCTGTTCCACCAAAGAGTTCTGAGTCAGCCCAGTTTCCATAAGCAGAGCCGTACTGGATGCGTTTGTCACGGTCATCCATCAACTCACTGAAGGCATCGATAGAAGCAGGATCTGAAACAGGTGTTGAGCGTTCTCCCAAAACTGCTTGAACCGTGTATGTATAAGCGTGGCTTGAATCAATAGAACGGTCGATAAAACGAGTTTGGTTGGTGATGAACTCACGAACGCTAGGAGTTTGGCTGTTTTCATCCTTGCTTTCTCGTCGGATGACATAATGACTTGCTCCCTCAACTGTATTAAAGTCGAGTTCAGCTGTGACGGAATCTTTTCGAAGGGCTGATAAGCGAGTCACTCGTCCAGGGAAGTTTTCAAAGGTAATGACATCACCTTTTTGAGTCGCAAGTTGGATACGGTTATCTTTGAGGCGACTAGCTTGAACTTCCTTGCCATTAATTTTGATGATACTAGATTCGATATTTGGATAGTCTACGACCAAGTCGCCACCAACATTAGAAAGGAAAGATAGCGTTTCAAGATTTTTCTCTTTCCATTTCATGCTGACTTCAAAGTTACCACGAGCGACTAAGCCTGAGACTTGACCGTCTTTCCAAGCATCTGGAAGGGCTGGTAATGGGGCGATGTAGCCTGTGTGAGACTGAAGGAGCATTTCTGCCATACCGCTGGTTGCGCCAAAGTTACCATCGATTTGGAAAGGCGCGTGGGTATCCCAGAGGTTTTCTAGAGTTGAGGATCTGAGCTGTTCTGCCAACAAACGGTGGGCACGATTTCCATCTAAGAGACGGGCCCAGAGGTTGATTTTATTGGCCTTAGACCAACCAGTTCCACCATCTCCACGGTGGTTTAGGGTTGCGCGTGCTGCTTCTAGATATTCAGGCTGGTCCTTGCCAAATAGAGTACCTGGGAAGAGTCCAACCAGATGAGAAACGTGGCGGTGATGGTTTTCGATGCCTTCGTTGGTGAATTGCGGGCTGTCTTCTTCGTACCATTCCTTGATACGGCCGTCTTGGTTGATATGAAGTGGTTTGAGCTTATCAAATTTAGCCTTCACTTCTGTCACCAAATCTTGGTCGACCTTCAGATGATTAGCTGCTTCCATATAGTCGTGGAATAACTGCCAAACTAGAGATTGGTCAAAGGTATTCCCAATCGTGATAGTTCCATGTTCTGGCGAGTAAGATGGAGAAGAAACCCAACGGTCACTAGCCTTGTCGTAGTGCAAGAAGGAATTCCAGAACTTAGCAGTTTCCTTGAGCATTGGATAAATCTTTTCTTTGAGATAAGTTTCATCCTTGGTGAATTTGTAGTAGTCATAGACGTTTTGCATCATCCAAGCATTGGCAGCTGGAGACCAACCCCAATAATAGTTCCAGCCAGGAGTAGTCCAGCCAAATGGTGTCGCCTGAGTATGAACCAACCAACCGTTTTCTTGACCTTCTTTGGATTCGATACCTGCGTATTCTTTAGCAGCGATACGACCATAATAGCGCATGTCATCGATATAATTGATCATTGGCTTAGCCGTTTCTGCGAGATTACTCATGTAAGCAGGCCAATAGTTCATCTGTAGGTTGACATTGAGGTGGTAGTCTGAGTTCCAAGGTGGATTATCTACAGCATTCCAGACTCCTTGCAAGTTGGCAGGGAGGGCATCTGTGCGGTTACGAGACGAACTGATGAGGAGATAACGTCCGTATTGGAAGAAGAGTTCTTCTAACTTTTGGCCTTTTGTTGGATTATAGGTTTGAAGAGCTTCTTTTGTAGTTTGATTAGACTTGCTACCGCCGAGGTTTAATTGAACACGGTTGAAAAGGCTTTGGTAATCCTTGATGTGATCATTTTTCAGAGTCTCATAGTCTTTGGCTTTAGCAGCTTCAACGATAGATTTGACAGTTTTTTCTACATCAATATCCTTGCGGTAATTGGTTTTCGGATTTTGAGCAAAATTAGTCTTGGCACTAAGTAGCAGTGTTGCATAACTGGCTCCAGTGACAGTCAAATAACCATCTTGAGCAGTGACTTTTCCGTCCGTCTTGATACCAAGATAAGAAGCAAATTTCAGACCGTTATCTTTGACAGTACCTTTTAGTAGGATACCATTTGGGTCTGTCGTAACATGGCCATTCTTGTAGTTAGAATATTCCGATGAGTAGTCTCCGTTGGCAATCAAATCTTCTGTTAAGGTATTCCAAAGGGTAAAATCAAGGGTCTTATCTCCCTTTTTAGTCAAGTGGGTCACGGTGACATCATCAGGATAGCTGGAGAAGGTTTCCCGTTTGAAACTTGTCCCATCTTGGGTATAGGAGGTAGTTGTGATAGCTTCAGAAATATCTAAGCCACGATGATAGTCAGTAACATTTTCCAGCCCCTTTTTCTGGTTATTGAAAACCATGGATACATCACCAAAGGCTAAATAACGTCCATATTGGGAATTGTTTGGACCAACCAAATTTCTCTCTGCTAGTTGTTTGGCTTTTTGACGGTCACCGTCTTCTAAGGCTTTACGGATTTCTGCTAAGACTTTGTAGCGGTCCTTGTAGTTTCCCCCGTTGTAGTCTTGACTATCTGGCTGAGGACCTCCAGACCAAAGTGTTTTTTCGTTGTACTGGATTCTTTCTTCACCGATAAGCCCGAAAACTTTGGCTCCCATTTCTCCATTTCCAACTGGGAGGGCTTGTTTTTCCCATCCATCATAGGAAGGAGCAGTTGGTTGGTTGTAATGTAGTTCGTAATGTTCTTGTTTATTCACAGGAAGTTCTGGTTTCTCACTCTCCTTATTGTCAGCAGGGGCGGTAGTAGCACTTGTCTCTGACTGACTAGCAGTTTGAGGTGGTTCGGGCTCTAAGTTTGTTTGCTTTTCAGCTGATTCAGCTATAGGCTGAGTCTCAGTGTTAGAAGCAAGAACTTCCTCTACCTTCGTATCCGGTTTAGCAGAGGTTTCAGTAATTGTTACCTCACTTTCCGGAATCTCGATACCATCAGCAGCAACACCCTGTGCTACTAAAAAAACAGCTCCAAGTAAAACGGAGGCAGCTCCGACACTTAGTTTGCGGATGCTATACTTGCAGGATTTTTCCCAATATCTCTTATCCACAAAATTCTCCTTTCTTCAATCTGTAAGCGCATACATTATCTTTTAAAAAAATAAGTCTTGCAGAAATATGTGTGATGTTTTCAGGTAATTTTAATATAACAAATAAATAGAACTATTGCAAGGGCTTTCAAGGAAAATGGGCTTATTTTACTAAGTTTTACTAAGTATGAAGTATTTGCTAATTACTTAGTAAATCACAGTAGATGTAAGCGTAAAACAAACTAGTCAGTTCGCCTTCTTTGTGTTATAATGAAAGAGACTTAAAAAGAAACAGGAGAAATATGATGGATTTACTATTAGCAATTGTATTGATTGTGCTAGCTTTTCTAGGAGGAGCTCTTGGAGGAATGTACTTGGTTCGTAAGCAAATCGAAAAAGAATTCGCTGACAACCCACGTTTGAATGCTGAAGCAGTTCGTACTCTTTTGAGTGCAAATGGTCAAAAACCAAGTGAAGCCAAGGTACAACAAGTTTACCACCAAATCATCCGCCAACAAAAGGCAGCCCTTGCTAACAATAAAAAGAAAAAATAAATAAGGAAAAGTCTGGGATGAAAGTTCCAGACTTCTCACTATGTCGGCTAAGGGTTTAGGAATGAGACTTTTTCCTTGCATTCTATTGATATTTGATTATGATTAAGAGAGATAGTTGTTGATTAGGCCGTCATATAGTTCATAAGAAACAGTAATCATAATGAACTATCAATCAGAAAAAAGACTAGAAAGAAGACTGTATGGATAATCGACCAATTGGTTTTTTGGATTCGGGTGTCGGGGGCTTGACCGTTGTGCGTGAGCTCATGCGCCAGCTTCCTCATGAAGAAATCGTCTATATTGGAGATTCGGCGCGGGCTCCCTATGGTCCCCGTCCTGCTGAGCAAATTCGTGAATATACTTGGCAGTTGGTTAACTTTCTCTTGACCAAGGATGTCAAAATGATTGTCATTGCTTGTAACACTGCGACTGCGGTCGTCTGGGAAGAAATCAAGGCTCAACTAGATATTCCCGTCCTAGGTGTGATTTTGCCAGGAGCTTCAGCAGCCATCAAGTCCAGCCAAGGTGGGAAAATCGGAGTGATTGGAACCCCCATGACGGTCCAATCTGACATCTATCGTCAGAAAATTCATGATCTGGATCCGGACTTACAGGTGGAGAGTTTGGCCTGTCCCAAGTTTGCTCCCTTGGTGGAGTCTGGGGCCCTGTCAACCAGTGTCACCAAGAAAGTAGTCTATGAAACCCTGCGTCCCTTGGTCGGCAAGGTGGATAGCCTGATTTTGGGTTGTACCCATTATCCGCTTCTCAGACCTATTATTCAAAATGTTATGGGGCCCAAGGTTCAACTTATCGATAGTGGGGCAGAGTGCGTACGGGACATTTCAGTCTTACTCAATTATTTTGAAATCAATCGTGGTCGTGATGCCGGACCACTCCATCACCGTTTTTACACAACAGCCAGCAGCCAAAGTTTTGCACAAATTGGTGAAGAATGGCTGGAAAAAGAGATTCATGTGGAGCATGTAGAATTATGACAAATAAAATTTATGAATATAAGGATGACCAGGACTGGTATGTCGGGTCCTATGGTATTTTTGGTGGCGTCCGGACGTTGACGGATGATGACTTGGATTTTCCTCTATTGGAGTTTGCCCAAAGATTTCGAGATGAGGATCGAGGTTTTCCTGTTTCTGTTACTGTTTTACGCTATGGTTCTCTCTATCGTTTATTGTCTTTTGTGGTAGATATCCTCAACCAAGAAATGGGACGAAATGTGGAAGTCATCCAACGTCAGGGGGCTTTTCTATTAGTTGAAAATGGGCAACTCCTGCATGTAGAATTGCCTAAAGAAGGGGTTGATGTAGAAGCATTCTTTGAGACAAACAAGGTCAGAGAAACCTTATTGATTGCGACTCGAAACGAAGGCAAGACCAAAGAGTTCCGAGCTATCTTTGACAAGCTAGGCTACGATGTGGAAAATCTCAATGACTACCCTGACCTGCCTGAAGTAGCAGAAACAGGCATGACCTTTGAAGAAAATGCCCGCCTCAAGGCAGAAACCATTTCTCAATTAACGGGCAAGATGGTTCTGGCAGATGATTCTGGACTCAAGGTCGATGTCCTTGGTGGATTGCCAGGTGTCTGGTCAGCTCGTTTCGCAGGTGTGGGAGCAACTGACCGTGAAAACAATGCTAAACTCTTGCACGAATTGGCCATGGTCTTTGAACTCAAGGACCGCTCAGCTCAATTCCACACAACCTTAGTCGTAGCCAGCCCAAACAAGGAAAGTTTGGTTGTTGAAGCAGACTGGCCTGGCTACATTAACTTTGAACCTAAGGGTGAAAATGGCTTTGGCTATGATCCTCTATTCCTCGTGGGAGAGACAGGCAAATCCTCAGCTGAATTAACCCTTGAAGAAAAAAATAGTCAATCTCACCGTGCCTTAGCCGTTAAGAAACTTTTGGAGGTATTTCCATCATGGCAAAGCAAACCATCATTGTAATGAGCGATTCTCATGGCGATAGCTTGATTGTGGAAGAAATCCGTGATCGCTATGTAGGCAAAGTTGACGCCGTTTTTCATAATGGCGATTCTGAACTGCGTCCTGATTCTCCCCTTTGGGAAGGCATCCGCGTTGTTAAAGGGAACATGGACTTTTACGCCGGCTACCCAGAACGTTTGGTGACTGAGCTTGGTTCGACCAAGATTATCCAAACCCATGGTCACTTGTTTGACATCAATTTCAACTTTCAAAAGTTGGACTACTGGGCTCAGGAAGAAGAGGCCGATATCTGTCTTTATGGTCACTTGCATGTGCCAAGCGCTTGGATGGAAGGCAAGACCCTCTTTCTAAATCCAGGTTCCATCAGTCAACCGCGTGGGAGCATCAGAGAATGTCTCTATGCTCGTGTGGAGATTGATGATAGTTATTTTAAAGTGGACTTTTTGACACGAAACCATGAGGTTTATCCGGGCTTGTCCAAGGAGTTTAGCCGATGATTGCCAAGGAGTTTGAGACTTTCTTGTTGGGGCAGGAGGAAACTTTTTTGACCCCTGCTGAAAATCTAGCCGTGTTGATTGATACTCACAATGCGGATCATGCGACCCTTTTGCTCAGTCAGATGACCTATACCCGTGTTCCTGTTGTAACAGATGAAAAACAGTTTGTTGGGACGATTGGGCTCAGAGATATTATGGCTTATCAGATGGAGCATGACTTGAGTCAAGAAATCATGGCAGATACGGATATCGTTCATATGACGAGAACGGACGTAGCGGCCGTCTCGCCTGATTTTACCATTACAGAGGTCTTGCACAAGCTGGTAGATGAGTCCTTCTTGCCGGTTGTGGATGCGTCAGGGATTTTCCAAGGGATTATCACGCGCAAGTCTATCCTCAAGGCAGTCAATGCCCTCTTGCATGACTTTAGTAAGGAATATGAGATTCGATGCAAATGAGAGACAGGATTTCAGCCTTTTTAGAGGAAAAACAGGGCTTGTCTGCTAATTCCAAGCAGTCCTATAGGTATGATCTGGAACAATTTTTAGATTTGGTAGGCGAGCGGATTTCTGAGACCAGTCTCAAGATTTACCAAGCCCAGCTAGCCAATCTAAAAATCAGCGCTCAGAAGCGGAAGATTTCGGCCTGTAACCAATTTCTCTACTTTCTCTATCAAAAAGGAGAAGTGGACAGCTTTTACCGCTTGGAATTAGCTAAACAAGCTGAAAAGAAGACCGAAAAGCCAGAACTGTTAGACCTAAACTCTTTTTGGCAAGAAAGTGACTATCCAGCGGGTCGCTTGCTAGCGCTCTTAATCCTAGAAATGGGGTTCTTGCCGAGTGAGATTTTAGCTCTCAAGGTTGAGGATATCAATCTGGATTTTCAGGTGTTGCGAATCAAGAAGGCTTCCCAACAGAGGATTGTCACCATTCCCACAACCTTGCTTTCAGAATTGGAACCCTTAATGGGCCAGACCTATCTTTTTGAAAGAGGAGGGAAAGCCTATTCTCGCCAGTGGGCCTTCCGTCAGCTAGAGTCTTTTGTCAAGGAGAAAGGTTTTCCAGCCTTATCAGCCCAAGCCTTACGGGAACAGTTCATTCTAAGACAAATAGAAAACAAGGTCGATTTGTACGAAATTGCAAAAAAATTAGGATTAAAAACAGTCCTGACCTTAGAAAAATATAGATAATGGATATTAAACTAAAAGATTTTGAAGGGCCCCTGGACTTGCTCTTGCATCTGGTTTCTAAGTATCAGATGGATATCTATGATGTGCCCATTACGGAAGTCATCGAACAGTATCTAGCCTATGTCTCAACCCTGCAGGCTATGCGTCTGGAAGTGACGGGGGAGTACATGGTTATGGCCAGTCAGCTTATGCTAATCAAGAGCCGTAAACTCCTTCCAAAGGTAGCAGAAGTGACAGACTTGGAGGATGATCTGGAGCAGGATCTTCTTTCCCAAATCGAAGAATACCGCAAGTTCAAGCTCTTGGGAGAGCACTTGGAAGCCAAGCACCAAGAACGGGCCCAGTATTATTCCAAAGCGCCGACAGAGTTGATTTACGAAGATGCGGAGCTTGTGCATGACAAGACGACCATTGACCTCTTTTTGGCTTTTTCAAATATCCTAGCAAAGAAAAAAGAGGAGTTTGCACAGAATCACACGACTATCTTGCGGGATGAGTATAAGATTGAGGACATGATGCTTATCGTGAAAGAGTCTTTGACTGGACGAGATCAATTGCGCTTGCAGGATTTGTTTAAGGAAGCCCAGAATGTCCAAGAGGTCATTACCCTCTTTTTGGCAACCCTAGAGTTAACCAAAACCCAGGAGCTGCTCCTTGTGCAAGAGGAAAGTTTCGGAGATATCTATCTCATGGAAAAGAAGGAAGAAAGTCAAGTGGCCCAAAGCTAGACTTGATAGAGAGGAAAGATGAGTACTTTAGCAAAAATAGAAGCGCTCTTGTTTGTAGCGGGTGAAGATGGGATTAGAGTCCGCCAGTTAGCTGAACTCCTCTCTTTGCCACCGACAGGCATCCAGCAGAGTTTAGAAAAATTAGCCCATAAGTATGAAAAGGACCCCGATTCCAGTTTGGCTCTGATTGAGACAGGGGGTGCTTACAGATTGGTGACCAAGCCTCAATTTGCAGAGATTTTGAAGGAATATTCTAAGGCACCTATCAACCAGAGTTTGTCTCGGGCTGCCCTTGAGACCTTGTCCATCATTGCCTACAAACAGCCGATTACGCGGATAGAAATTGATGCCATCCGTGGGGTCAACTCGAGTGGGGCTTTGGCAAAGTTGCAGGCTTTTGACCTAATCAAAGAAGACGGGAAAAAAGAAGTGTTGGGACGTCCCAACCTCTATGTGACAACAGATTATTTCCTAGATTACATGGGAATTAACCATTTAGAAGAATTACCAGTGATTGATGAGCTTGAGATTCAAGCTCAAGAAAGCCAATTATTTGGTGAAAGGATAGAAGAAGATGAGAATCAATAAGTATATTGCCCACGCAGGTGTGGCCAGTAGGAGAAAAGCAGAAGAGCTGATAAAGCAAGGTTTGGTGACGGTTAACGGCCAAGTGGTACGTGAACTAGCAACCACTATCAAGTCAGGCGACAAGGTAGAAGTTGAAGGCCAACCAATCTACAACGAAGAAAAGGTCTATTATCTGCTTAACAAACCACGTGGTGTCATTTCCAGTGTGACAGATGACAAGGGCCGCAAGACGGTTGTCGACCTCTTGCCCAACGTGAAAGAGCGCATCTACCCTGTAGGTCGTTTGGACTGGGATACATCAGGTGTCTTGATTTTGACCAATGATGGGGATTTTACGGATGAAATGATTCACCCTCGTAATGAGATTGACAAGGTTTATGTCGCGCGTGTTAAAGGTGTTGCCAATAAGGATAATCTCCGCCCCTTGACCCGTGGACTTGAGATTGATGGTAAGAAAACCAAGCCGGCTGTCTATGAAATTCTCAAAGTGGATCCAGTCAAAAACCGCTCTGTGGTGCAGTTGACTATCCATGAAGGGCGTAACCATCAGGTTAAAAAGATGTTTGAAGCTGTCGGTCTTCAAGTGGACAAGTTGTCACGGACCCGTTTTGGACATCTAGACTTGACAGGACTCCGTCCAGGAGAATCCCGTCGTCTTAATAAAAAAGAAATCAGCCAACTACACACCATGGCTGTAACCAAGAAATAATGAAACGAATTTTAATAGCGCCTGTGCGCTTTTACCAACGGTTTATCTCACCAGCCTTTCCACCCTCTTGTCGCTTTGAGCCGACTTGTTCAAACTACATGATTCAGGCTATTGAAAAACATGGCTTTAAGGGTGTTTTGATGGGATTGGCGAGGATTTTACGTTGCCATCCCTGGTCGAAAACAGGTAAGGACCCCGTCCCAGACCACTTTTCACTCAAACGGAATCATAAATAAAACGAATTACAGTGGTGATTCGTTTTTTTCACAAGTAGTTTTAAGCTGGAATGATGATTCCCACTATCCTTCTCCTATAAAAAGTGGTAAAATGGATGAAAGAAAGAAGGAACTGAAATGACAACATTATTTTCAAAAATCAAAGAAGTAACAGAACTTGCTGCGATCTCAGGTCATGAAGCGCCTGTCCGTGCTTATCTTCGTGAAAAGTTGACACCGCATGTAGATGAAGTGGTGACAGATGGCTTAGGTGGAATTTTTGGTATCAAACATTCAGAAGCTGCGGATGCACCGCGCGTCTTAGTCGCTTCTCATATGGATGAAGTGGGATTTATGGTTAGTGAGATTAAGCCAGACGGCACCTTCCGTGTCGTAGAAATCGGTGGCTGGAACCCCATGGTAGTCAGCAGCCAACGTTTCAAACTTCTGACTCGTGATGGTCGTGAAATTCCTGTGATTTCAGGCTCTGTTCCTCCACATTTGACACGTGGAACAGGTGGCCCAACCATGCCAGCTATTTCAGATATTATTTTTGATGGTGGTTTTGCGGATAAGGCTGAGGCAGAAAGCTTTGGAATCCGTCCTGGTGATACCATCGTACCAGATAGTTCTGCAATCTTGACGGCCAATGAGAAAAATATCATCTCAAAAGCTTGGGACAATCGCTATGGAGTTCTCATGGTAAGTGAGCTTGCAGAAGCTCTGTCAGGTCAAAAACTCGGAAATGAACTCTATCTGGGTTCTAACGTCCAAGAAGAGGTTGGTCTTCGTGGTGCTCATACATCTACAACCAAGTTTGACCCAGAAGTTTTCCTAGCAGTTGACTGCTCACCTGCTGGTGATGTTTATGGCGGTCAAGGCAAGATTGGAGATGGAACCTTGATTCGTTTCTACGATCCAGGTCACTTGCTTCTCCCAGGGATGAAGGATTTCCTTTTGACAACGGCTGAAGAAGCTGGTATCAAGTACCAATACTACTGTGGTAAAGGCGGAACAGACGCTGGCGCAGCTCATCTGAAAAATGGTGGTGTCCCATCTACAACAATTGGAGTCTGCGCTCGTTATATCCATTCTCACCAAACCCTCTATGCAATGGATGACTTCCTAGAAGCGCAAGCTTTCTTGCAAGCCTTGGTGAAGAAATTGGATCGTTCAACGGTTGATTTGATTAAACATTATTAAACCATAAGGGAGGTGGTAGGGATGGTAGAACCCAACCTAGAAAGCCTTATAAAAGATCTTTACAATCATGCTCGACATGATTTGAGTGAAGATTTAGTTGCTGCTCTCCTAGAGACTGCAAAAAAACTGCCTACTACAAATGAGCAATTGCTGGCAGTTCGTCTCTCAGGTTTGGTAAATCGTGAATTGCTCCTAGATCCCAAACATCCGGCACCTGAGTTGCTCAACTTGGCTCGCTTTATCAAAAGAGAAGAAGCCAAGTACAGAGGAACTGCAGCTTCTGCACTTATGTATGGGGAGCTCTTTAAAATGCTTTGATTCCATTGTGAATCAAAGCATTTTTCTATATGTTAGAAAAGCAATTCTTGATTAGGAAAAGAAAAAGCCATCCTATTTAGGATAGCTTCTTGGTTTTTAGATTTGTTCAGCGATGACCTTTTCAGCTAAATTCATAGCATGGTCAGATACACGAGTATAGTGGGAGACAATGTCGATAAAGTTGACGCCAGCCTGTGTTGAACACTCGCCCTTGTTAAGGCGTTTGATATGGGTCTTTCTGAGAACACGCTCTATATTGTTGATTTCTTTATGGCGTTCAATCAGACTTTGAGCTTTTTCAACATCATTGTTTTCCACACTATCAAGGGCATCCTTGATAAAGTCAGTGGTTTTTTGATAGATATCAGCCAATTCCTGCAAAGCAGCTTCAGAGAACTCAACATTTTTACGTTGAAGGTAGTCGGTCAGGTTGAGAAGAGCTTCTGCGTGGTCCCCAATCCGTTCCAAATCACGGGATGAATCCAGGATGTTGGTGAGCACTTCACTTTCTTTCTGGCTAAGGGCTTCACTTGAAAGAGTAATCAGGTAACGAGTCAATTTTTCATCAATGGTATTGATGGCTTCTTCCGTCTTGTGGCCTTTTTCAGCAACCTTTTCATTGAGGTCAATGATGTAGTTGTATGAAAGGTCAAAGGCTTTAGAAGCATAATTTCCCAAGTGAAGGAGTTCTTTCTTTGCATTTCCGAGAGCGATTGATGGAGCTTGTTTAATCAAATGTTCATCAAGATAAAGTGGCTCGTACTTGACAACTTCATCTTCACCAGGGATGAGCTTAGTTACAAAGTAGGCCAAGGCTCCGATGAATGGAAATTGTACAATGGTGTTACTTACGTTAAAGGCACCGTGAGAGAAGGCGATGGTCATCTCAGGAGAGAGGTGAAGGAGTGCCTGGAAGTACTCAATCATTGACGTAAATGGGCCTAATAAGATTAAGCAAAGGATAGTCCCTAAAACGTTAAAGGTAACGTGGGTTGCAGCAACGCGTTTTGCAGAGACATTGGCTCCAGCTGCCGCGATGATAACTGTTAGGGTTGTCCCGATATTATCCCCGAAGAGAACTGGTAGAGAACCTTTAAGGTCAAGGAAGCCACCTGCATAGAGCCCTTGCAAAATCCCGATTGTAGCAGAAGAGGCCTGGATGAGGACGGTAATCACCGCACCGGCAAAAACTCCCAACACAGGATTTTGTCCCAAGGTTACCATATATTCCTTGAATTGTGGTAAATCTTTAAGAGGGCTCATACCGGCACTGATGAGGTTTAGAGCATAGAAGATTCCCCCTACACCAAACAGGATGCGCCCGATATTGTTTGCTGTTCTGTTTTTTGTAAAGAAGAGGAACATGGTTCCAAGGAAAATCAGGGGTAAAGCATACTCACCAAGCTTGAAACCGATGATAAAGGAAGTGACGGTAGTTCCGATGTTGGCTCCCATGATAATTCCGATAGCCTGTCTAAGAGTGAGAAGACTAGCGCTGACCAGTCCAACCGTGATAACTGTGACCCCTGTACTTGACTGAATCAGGGCAGTCACGACAATTCCGACTAGAACACCTAAAAAGGGATTGCTAGTGTACTTGTCAATGTAAAAACGAAGGCGATCTCCAGCAGCTTGTTGCAAACCGTCTCCCATGGTCTTGATACTATATAAGAATAGTCCTAGACCACCTAAAAAGTGAAATAAAATTTCCTGCCAATTAATGGACATTTCTTTTTCCTCCGAAAAATAATAACGGAATTTCTCCTATTCTATTTTAAAGGATAAAAGTAAATCTAACAAGTGTTAAGCTAAGATTTTAGAAAGAAAATTCGTTAGAAAAAACAAAAATAATATACTCTAGCATGCCACAAAGATTAAATATCGAAAAATCTTGTGAAATCTTTCCTTATATTTCCAAAGTGTGATATAATAGTTTCGAATAAAATAAATAAAGGGGTTTTTGTAACATGGCAAAACTTACTGTTAAAGACGTTGACTTGAAAGGTAAAAAAGTCCTCGTTCGTGTTGACTTCAACGTACCATTGAAAGATGGCGTAATCACTAATGACAACCGTATCACAGCAGCTCTTCCAACTATTAAGTACATCATCGAACAAGGTGGACGTGCAATTCTTTTCTCTCACCTTGGACGTGTGAAAGAAGAAGCTGATAAAGCTGGTAAATCACTTGCTCCTGTAGCTGCTGACTTGGCTGCTAAATTGGGTCAAGACGTTGTTTTCCCTGGTGTCACTCGTGGTGCTGAATTGGAAGCAGCAATCAACGCTCTTGAAGATGGACAAGTTCTTTTGGTTGAAAACACTCGTTACGAAGATGTTGACGGCAAGAAAGAATCTAAAAACGATCCTGAACTTGGTAAATACTGGGCATCACTTGGAGATGGTATCTTCGTAAACGATGCATTCGGTACAGCTCACCGTGCACACGCATCTAACGTTGGTATCTCAGCAAATGTTGAAAAAGCAGTTGCTGGTTTCCTTCTTGAAAACGAAATTGCCTACATCCAAGAAGCAGTTGAAACTCCAGAACATCCATTCGTAGCTATCCTTGGTGGTTCAAAAGTTTCAGACAAGATCGGTGTTATCGAAAACTTGCTTGAAAAAGCTGATAAAGTCCTTATCGGTGGTGGTATGACTTACACATTCTACAAAGCACAAGGTATCGAAATCGGTAACTCACTTGTAGAAGAAGACAAATTGGATGTTGCGAAAGCTCTTCTTGAAAAAGCAAACGGTAAATTGATCTTGCCAGTTGACTCAAAAGAAGCAAACGCATTTGCTGGCTACACTGAAGTGCGTGACACTGAAGGTGAAGCAGTTTCTGAAGGCTTCCTTGGTCTTGACATCGGTCCAAAATCTATCTCTAAATTTGACGAAGCTTTGACTGGTGCTAAAACAGTTGTATGGAACGGACCTATGGGTGTATTTGAAAACCCAGACTTCCAAGCTGGAACAATCGGTGTGATGGACGCTATCGTGAAACAACCAGGTGTTAAATCAATCATCGGTGGTGGTGACTCAGCTGCCGCAGCAATCAACCTTGGTCGCGCAGACAAGTTCTCATGGATTTCTACAGGTGGTGGAGCATCAATGGAACTTCTTGAAGGTAAAGTTCTTCCAGGACTTGCAGCCTTGACAGAAAAATAAGATTAACTAAATGAATCAAGGAAGAGGGGAATGAAAGTTCCTCTTTTCTTTTACTGAAAATAAAAACGCTTCCTCTCAACTATTGCTCATAAAATCACCTAATTTATGATAAAATGGAAATAGAAAGTTGAGATTATGAGTTATTTTAAAAAATATAAATTCGATAAATCCCAGTTCAAACTTGGTATGCGAACCTTTAAAACAGGTATTGCTGTTTTTCTAGTTCTCTTGATTTTTGGCTTTTTTGGCTGGAAAGGTCTTCAAATCGGTGCTTTGACAGCCGTTTTTAGCTTGAGGGAGAGCTTTGATAAGAGTGTTCATTTTGGGACTTCGCGTATTCTAGGCAATAGTATCGGTGGCCTCTATGCTCTGGTCTTCTTCCTATTAAATGGCTTTTTCCATGAAGCTTTTTGGGTAACTTTAGTAGTTGTTCCAATCTGCACCATGTTAACCATTATGACAAATGTAGCCATGAATAACAAAGCAGGTGTCATAGGTGGTGTAGCAGCTATGTTAATCATTACCTTATCAATTCCGAGTGGAGAAACAATTTTGTACGTATTTGCGCGTGTATCAGAAACGTTCATGGGAGTTTTTGTCGCAATTCTCGTAAATTACGATATTGACCGTATTCGACTCTTTTTAGAGAAAAAAGAAAAATAATGTTACATTTTATAACATTATCAATTGACGTTTGTCTTTTTTTAGACTATAATAGACAGAAAGAAGGAAATTGTAAATGAAGGAAAAAGAATTTCGCCGAAACATGGCTGTTTTTCCTATTGGCAGTGTTATGAAGTTGACTGATCTATCGGCTCGTCAGATTCGTTATTATGAAGATCAAGAGTTGATTAAACCTGATCGAAATGAAGGGAATCGTCGCATGTATTCCTTGAATGACATGGATCGTCTGCTTGAAATCAAAGATTATATCTCAGAAGGTTATAATATCGCTGCTATTAAGAAAAAATATGCTGAACGTGAAGCGAAGTCCAAGAAAGTGGTGAGTCAGACTGAGGTGCGTCGTGCGCTTCACAATGAACTTCTCCAACAGGGGCGTTTTGCTTCAGTACGATCACCTTTTGGTCGCGGTTAGGCAACCGCAAGTAGTCATAGATTAAGGAGAAAACTCATGCCAATCACAGCTGCAGATATTCGTCGTGAAGTCAAGGAAAAAAATGTTACCTTTATTCGTCTCATGTTCTCAGATATTTTGGGAACCATGAAAAACGTCGAAATTCCTGCTACAGATGAACAGTTAGATAAAGTCTTGTCAAACAAGGCGATGTTTGATGGATCTTCTATTGAAGGTTTTGTACGTATCAATGAGTCAGATATGTACTTGTACCCAGACTTGGATACATGGACAGTCTTCCCTTGGGGGGATGAAAATGGAAGTGTTGCAGGTTTAATCTGTGATGTCTATACAACAGAAGGTGAACCATTTGCAGGTGACCCTCGTGGCAATTTGAAACGAGCTCTTCGTCACATGGAAGAAGTAGGATTCAAATCTTTCAACCTTGGACCAGAGCCAGAATTCTTCCTATTTAAGCTGGATGAAAATGGTGACCCAACACTTGAAGTAAATGACAAGGGTGGCTACTTTGATTTGGCGCCTACGGACCTTGCGGACAACACACGTCGTGAGATTGTGAATGTCTTGACCAAAATGGGATTTGAAGTAGAAGCGAGTCACCACGAGGTTGCGGTTGGACAGCATGAAATTGACTTCAAGTACGATGAAGTTCTCCGTGCTTGTGATAAGATTCAAATCTTTAAACTTGTTGTTAAAACCATTGCTCGCAAACACGGGCTTTATGCAACCTTTATGGCCAAACCAAAATTTGGTATTGCTGGGTCAGGTATGCACTGTAATATGTCCCTGTTTGATGCAGAAGGAAACAATGCCTTCTTTGATCCAAATGATCCAAAAGGAATGCAGTTGTCAGAAACGGCCTATCATTTCCTTGGCGGTTTGATCAAGCATGCTTACAACTATACTGCCATCATGAATCCAACCGTTAACTCATACAAACGTTTGGTTCCAGGTTATGAAGCGCCTGTTTACATTGCTTGGGCTGGTCGTAACCGTTCGCCACTTGTGCGCGTACCTGCTTCACGTGGCATGGGAACTCGTCTTGAGTTACGTTCAGTGGATCCGATGGCAAACCCATACATCGCTATGGCGGTTCTTTTGGAAGTTGGTTTGCATGGTATTGAAAACAAAATCGAAGCACCAGCTCCTATCGAAGAAAATATCTACATTATGACAGCAGAAGAGCGTAAGGAAGCTGGCATTACAGACCTTCCATCAACCCTTCACAACGCTTTGAAGGCTTTGACTGAAGATGAAGTTGTCAGAGCGGCTCTTGGAGAACATATCTATACTAGTTTCCTTGAAGCCAAACGAATCGAATGGGCAAGTTATGCAACCTTCGTTTCACAATGGGAAATTGATAACTATTTAGATTTATATTAATGGTACAGAAAGGTTGTCCGTTTGGGCAACCTTTTTATGTTGTTCTAAAGACTGGAGTACTTACATTTAGTCTTTTGTAGATTACTAATATTCTTCGAAAATCTCTTCAAACCACGTCAGCGTTATCTGCAACCTCAAAGCTATACTTTGAGCAGCTTGCGGCTAGCTTCCTAGTTTGCTCTTTGATTTTCATTGAGCATAAGTTTATTATAGTAGATTGGAAGATAATGAATTGAGTCTAGGATTGTCCAAAATAATTCCTAACAATGTTTTAGAAGTCGTCTTATACTATTGCGACTTAAATATGATATAGTGTTTTCATATTGCTCATACTCTTCTATTTTCATTGAGTATCAGCTATAAAGATCGATTACAATATGTCTTTTATGCGCTTCAGTTAGATGAGTGTAATAGATGAGAAGTTTTTTTATTTTTTCTTGAATTGAGGTTTTATCGTCTATAGTATGCTGTAATCTACATGAATATAAGGTGTGTTTGTCATAAATTGATTTGATGCATTTGATGTTTTTATATTAAATTTTCTGATATTTCTTTAATAAGGATAATTGCTATTTTGTAAAAATCAAGCTACTAAAATTTTATAGTTTAGTCCTAATTAGTAAATATACAAATTCATACATAGAGGGTAGTTCCACCGCTTGCATATATATATATATATATATATGCAAGCGGTGGAACTTATTTTATCCATACAGGAATCAATAGTTTAAAGATTTTTTGTCATGTATTAATCGCTCTTTTTTCAACGAAAATCTTACTATTCTAGGAACTGCTTCGTTATAAAAATACTCTATAGTTGTTAATTATTTATTACAGATATCATTTTACTATATCAACTTATTGTGGTAAACTATATATAGTTATGTCATTTTAAAAATAGAAAGGAAAAATTTATGTTTGGACATAAGAATAATAGGAATGGTGAAAAAGTTTTTCGCTATTCGATTAGAAAGTACCATTTTGGTGCTGCTAGTGTAGCTATAGCTGCCCTCTTGTTTTTTGCAAATGGAGTAGCTAGAGCAGATAGTCTATCTGTATCCCCTGATACAGCAGCGACTGAGAAGACCCTAAATGATGAGGGTAGGAGTAGGGCTAAGGAAGAACCCTTGCCAAATAGTCAAGAGCTTGCTGAAAGGAATTTGGAAGAAAAAACTACAAAAGTTGTTGATAAATCAGCCCTTCTTCAAGTGATGGATGAGCTTAAAGATATTGTAGTTAAGGTAAAAGAAAGTAAACTTGCTCCATTGTCTAATCAGCTTCTTCAGCTTACTGATGAAAGCAAACGTTTGCTTTCTGATAAGGATGCTAAATCAGAGGATATTGATCAACATATTCTAAAAATTAGAAAGCTGATAGAAACATTAAAAGAGCAAGAAAGTAGTGCTAGTCAACCTGAGCGGAAAGAAGAGAGTAAGGTGCCTTCTGCTGAAGCGGTAGACGAGACTGCTAATCAGGCTGAAAGTAGCAATGCTAAGGATTCTTTACTAGAAGATAAGAGCACGAATGAGGCTGCTACTGAAGTTCGTAAAGAAGAAACTTCTAGAGATAGCTCAAAACCTACTGTGACAGCTTCCGATAGAAGCTTAAACAAGGTAGATAAGGAAGCTAATAGTCTAGAACTGCCAAACAAAGATAATAAACTGTTGCCGATAGATACGAAAAGTAATCTTGTAGATGAGGCGACAGAGGATGTTCTTGATAAGAAGAAAAAAGGTTATTCTGGGTTTAGAATAGCAAACTATGCTAGTAGATCTATTGATCGCTCTGTAGCTGGAAATCTCGACTCAGGTACTATCAGTGGTGATGGAGTTAAACAGTTTGAAAATCTTCATTATGACATTGATGGTGATCGTACTATTTGGAGAGTGGCTGTCCGTCCGGCTCATAAGAATCATGCTTGGGCTGGTATTGCAGTTACATCAGATGATACTATTGAAAATATTCGTGTAGTAGAAAGAGGTGGAGCTGGTGGTAGTGTACTAGAAGAGAGAGAAATTTCCAGAGGACGCCCTGCTAGTACGCCTTTCTCTAATTATAAGATGTTTATTGGTCACTACAAACTTATTGGTGGAGCTGTGCCAGATAGAATAGTCTATGAAGTAACTACTAGAGGAACACATCACAATCTTTTTGCTCGCTTTGCGACCGCTATTGTACAGAATACTCTTGAAAATTCTGGCTTAAATGGTAAGGCGGCGATTACAAGTCGAAATTCAGACTTCCCTGCTGTAGGTATCCATGTCAATGCAGTAGGCGCTCCTACTGTTAACCACAACTATACTCGAACCAACGATACTGTACGTATGCAGACTGTACCGTCAACAGATAATCAATTATCAGGGACTGGGAAACCAGGAGCGACTATTTCTGTTAAGAAAAATGGAAATACTTTTAAGAAGACAAAAGTTGATGGAAGTGGTCATTGGGTTGTTTCACTAGATGCTGGTTTAAATAGTAATCTATCAGATACTGGAGAACAACTTGTACCGAAAGATAAGATAACAGTAACTCAAAGTGTTGATGGCAAAGAGAGTGAAGCAACGAATGTGGATGTTTCATTAGGGCGTTCATGGATTGCTTATTCGCCGGGACATACCAATGAATTGGTTTCAAACCAACGCGATCTCAAGCTATATGTACCACATGATGCGGGTATGGCTTACTTGAAATACAGGGATACAAATAATCAAGAACATGAAATTGGGATTAGACGTACTGCGATTAACCAAGCTTGGCAAGTTCTTCCTGAGAAACGTAATTTAGCTACTGTTACTTCAGTCGATAATACAAGTAATAAGTTTTATTCTATCATTAATCTTAAATTGAATAGTGATATGAAAGTGGGCTCTCAAACGTCTGTTATTTCAAATATGAAAGAAGGCGGTTACGGAAGTCTTGAGGGATGGAAACCTGTCAATGTAGTAGAGGCTCCATTAACATCTGGAGCTCATATCGAGAGTGACTTAACAGGTAAAGCAAGTATACCTGCGGAAGTAAGAGTAAAAGCACCAGTAGGTTCAACAGTAAAACTTTACGATAATAATGATGTGCTAATAGGAGAAGCTCAGGCTGGAAATGATGGATATGCCACGGTACATCCTCGAAATAGTTTACCTGAAGGGCAAATTAGAGCGACTTCAACACCTGTTGGAGGTAAAGAATCAGCAAAAAGTGACCCTGTGACAGTTACGAGAACTGTTCCAAGTGTAGGTCCAGCAGTTCATAAACAACCAGCGCAACCAACCAATACTCAAATCTTAATTAGCAAAACGAATATAGTAGCTTATCGAGGGGACACTGTTGATGTTACCATTCAAGCAGCAGCTAACGCTATTGAGAAATTCTGGATACCAAGTGATCCATATTCAGTAAAAGGACTGAAACACACTGGTCAATTTAGAGAATCAGCTGGTACTGATAAGACGAACCATATGACAGCACGTACAAGTGGTACCATAGCTATGGATCAACCTTTAGGTACTAATGGATTTATCTATGCTGTTATAGGTAAAGCAAGAGAGGGACGAGCTAGTAGAGAAAATCCATCAGAAACTAAAACTGTACAGTTGGATATTACCGTCCTTGAAGTAGCGAAGAAATATGATATTTCTATTGATAAAAAGATTACTGTAGACAATCCAAATGCTGTGAGTGGTCCAGAAAAAGAGAAAATCATTGCAGCGATTAAAGAGAAAAATAATAGAACATATGCAGATGCAGCATATAGAGCATTATTAGATCAGGCTACTTATTCAGTGGATGAAAAAGGGAATGTTACCATCACTTATCCCGATAATTCAGTAGATAAAGTAGCTTCATCATATACGATTCAAAAACGTCCAGTAATAGAAACATCCTTAGTAGATAAGGCGGATACTCAAACACCTATAACTGTATCAGCAGACCCAGGATCTAAGGTGAAACTTTATGATCACTCAGAGCATGAACTGGGAGAAGGTACGGTAAATGAAAGTGGTCGAGTTACTATTAATCCTACAAGACCGATTCCAAATGGAAATGTAACAGCAAAAGCAACTGATAATCGTGATAATACAACAGATGCAAGTGCTCCAAAACAAGCAACAGTACCTGCACCGCAAGCTTTGACCATTCAGCAACCTAATCATGGTTCAACAAGCGTAACTATTACTCCGCAAGGCAGAACAGATATTATCTCTGCGGTTATTCAAGGGAAAAAAGTTAAAATTGAAAAGGAAGGCTCTGGACGTTATAAGACGTTAGAAAATGCAGCGAATGTACGAATTTCACCAAATTCAAATGGAAGTGTAACCTTTGAATTGCCTTCAGGTACAAGATTTGAAACCCTAGATAGAATCCAAGCTACTGCAGAAAATAAAGATATTACGGTAGTTTCAGGAATAAGGTCATCTCAAGAGGTTAGTCAATATGTACTAGCAAATAAAGGAGAGAAAGTACCTGTAAAAGATATTAATCGTTTAACTCCAGAAGATAAAGAGAGAGTTAAAACAGCCTATGAAAAAGCTAATCCAGGTATCAATAAGTCAGAAGTAACTGTAGGAAGTAACGGAGATATTACTTACAATCACCAAGGTAGAGGATCTGTGCAAAAAGGTGTTGCAAAAACATCTGATAATGTTGTTCTAGATAATGTAGCTCCAGGTAAACCAACGATTCCAACTAACTTGACGGATAAAGCTGGAACTAGAACTCAAATTGAAGTAGATACAGAACCAGGTGCATCTGTTGTTGTATATGATCATGGCGGTCAAGAACTAGGACGAGGTGTAGCGAACGCAAGTGGTAAAGCGGTTATCAATCCGACTAAGGAAATTCCTAAAGGTAATGTTACAGCAAAAGCAACAGATGAAGCAGGAAATATCTCACAACCAAGTGATGCTAAAGTTGCTACTTTCCAAGATTTCACACCAAAAGTTCCTTCTAAGACACCTGTTACAAAAGTAACGTCTTTAACACCGGATGAGGTTAATCAGGTTAAGAAAAAAGTTTCAGATGCTAACCCTGGTAAAGAAGTGCAAGTATCAAGTAATGGTACTGCTACTGTAACTGATCCTAAATCAAGGATATCTCATCAAATATCTGGAGATAAGTTAGTTGAATCAAACGATAAGATTAGACCAACAGTTGAAATTCCTTATGATAATGCAGACAAACAAGAAGTATATGTATATTCCGGGGAAACAAGTAACATTACAATCAAAGTAAAAGATAACTCTGGAAAAATATCTAAATCATATCTTGCGTTTGCGGCTAATGATAGAAGAGGTTTAGGAACAGAGGATAACAGTTACTTGGGTGGTAGAAGTAGCAACGGCTTGTATTTAACAGCGACTAAAATACATTCAGATACACCAACTTCAGAAAACCAACCAGCAACAATTACAGTAAGTGGAAATCTTAATAATCAGCCATTTACAGGTGAAAAATCAATTACTCGTTATGTATTTGCAGAAGATCCAAGTGGAAATACTAACTATGAGCATGTAGGTCATGCTAATGATGTAGGAGCTCCTGGACGCATTCGATTTGTATGGAAACCTCAAACATTTAAATATGATGCACAGGTGCCAGGCACACCGTTATTACTAGACAATGCAGATGCGACTCAAATTGAGAATGCTGTAAAACAAGCTAATCCAACCTTTAGCGATAAAATTAAGTCTGTAACAGTTGATGGTAATAATGTGATTGTGACCTATAAAGACGATAGTACAGATAGATTAGATGCTTCTAAAGTCTTTAAAGTACGTGATTCTAAGCCAACGTCACCAATGGCAACTGCACCAAAAGATGGAACAGTAACAGTAACACCAACAGGGGATGCAGATAAAGTAATTGTTAACTACACAGATGAGCAACAAAATTCTAAAGTAGTAACAGTAGTTAAAGCTAAAAATGGAACATGGTCATCATCAGATAAACCAGCAGGTGTAACTGTAGATTCAAGTACAGGGCAACTCCTTATTCCAGCTGAAGGTGTAAAAGATAAAAGTCAGGTAACAGCAATAGCTACGAAAGGTGATAGTAGACCATCAGATCCAAAAATAGTTACAGCGCAGCCTAAAGATTTCACCCCAGTGAAACCAGACGAGAAAGTTCCAGTTAAAGACAAAGCGCACTTAACTCCAGAAGAGAAAAAACAAGTGGAAGACAAAGTCAAAG